>CAXCDZ010000010.1:0-20252 GCA_963981525.1 uncultured bacterium
TTGGCTCAGTGAGTTAAGAGAGAGCGTAAAAGCTTGTTAGTGAGTTTGGGATCGGCTTTGCCTCCGGACTCTCGCATAATCTGGCCTATAAGGAAGCCAATGGCAGAGTGTTTGCCTCCCTGATAGTCGGCTACGACTGCGGGGTTATCTGCGACTACCTTCTCAATAATCTGAGTTAGTTCTACCTCGTCGGACATGGTGCCATTCTTGGCTGAGTCTAGATGTTTGATGAGATCAGTGGCGGATAAACCTGCATCGACCTTCTTATTGACGAGGAGGTTAACGGCAGTTGAAGTTTGTTTGGGCGAGAGTTTCGCAAATTCGAGAATTGTGGCAAGCATGGCTGGATTTTTGATGAGAACCTCGGAGGCAGAGTCAGAAACTCCTAATTCTTTGAGTATTTTTTGCTTGGCTTCTGGCAGCTCTGGTAGACGTGATCTGATCTCTCCTAGCCATTCCTCACTGATTATGATGGGAGGGATGTCTGGGTCGGGAAAGTAGCGATAGTCGGCGGCCTCTTCCTTGACCCTCTGGCTCACCGTGCCCTTGATCGAGTCTCTGTATCCACGAGTTTCTTGGACTGGGACCTCGCCCTTACCCAAGATCTCGGTGTGCCTGACTATCTCAGACTCGACGGAGTTGGCGAAGTAACGAAAGCTATTGATGTTCTTGACCTCGACTTTGTAATCAGGCAACTTACCATCTGGCGAGAGGCTGATGTTGCATTCGAGTCTCATCCCACCTTTTTCCATGTCGGCGTCGGATACGCCGAGAGTGCGGATGATGTCACGAAGTTTTTTGAGGAATTCCTTGGCTTGCTCGGCAGAGTGAATGTCTGGCTCTGTAACGATCTCTACAAGTGGGACGGAGGAGCGGTTAAAGTCGATCAAGGAAACTCTCTTGCCATCCACCGTACTGTGGGTGAGTTTCGCGGTGTCTTCTTCCATATGGACGCGAGTGATCCCTACCCTGCCAAAACTGGTGTCGAGGTAGCCCTTCTCACAGAATGGCTCATCATACTGAGAGATCTGATAACCCTTGGGGAGGTCGGGGTAGAAGTAGTGCTTGCGGTCAAACTTGCTTTCTTTGGCGATCGTACAGTTGAGGGCGAGGCCAATCAGGATGCAGTCCTCGATAGCGCGTTTGTTCGGGACAGGGAGTGCACCTGGCAACCCGAGGCATACTGGACAAGTGTGTGAATTTGGCTTCTCGGCGTGAAATGGGTCGTTCTTGCAGCCGCAGAACATCTTACTCTTGGTGTTGAGCTCAACGTGGATCTCGGCTCCGATGATTGGCGTTAGGTTATTTGTCATAACTTATTTCTTTCCAGTTAGTTGCTTGTTCATAGGCAAGCGCTGAGTTGAATACCAGCTGTTCCTGAAACTGGGGGGCAACTAGCTGCATGCCGACAGGAAGATTGTTGAGAAAGCCAACTGGCATATTGATACCAGTAAGGCCGACTAGAGAACTAGCTTCGAGTAGAAGGTCGGAGAGTTCGCCGAACATAGCCTGGTTAAGAGTGTCACCCACTTGGAGCGCTGTAGAGGGGTTGGTTGGAGCAAGAATCAGATCAACCGAGTCAAATACTTGATCAAAATCTCGCTTGAGCAGCATCCTGACTTGCTGTGCTCTTTTGTAGTAGGCATCATAGTATCCACTGGAGAGTGCGTAGGTGCCCAGCATAATGCGACGCTTAGCCTCTGAAGCAAAGTGAGTGCGATCGTTGCCAAACCTAATACCATCATAACGAGCTAGGTTGGAGGAGACTTCTGATCTCTGAAGAATTGTGTAGTCAGCGATCGAGTATTTGGGATCCATGAGAGAGATCTCGACCAGCTCTGCCCCATTGGACTCGAGAACGTGGGCTGCATCTTTTACTAACTCGTTAATGCCAGGCATGGTCTCGGACATGAAATACTCTCGCGGCAAGCCAATTTTGAGTCCTTTGACATCTGTCTTGAGCAGCGAGGGATAATCAGGAACTGGTGAACTGGAGGTAGTTGCGTCATGCGGATCGTGCCCTGCGAGAACCTGCGTGATGATTGCGGCGTCTGTGACGGACTTTGTGAGTGGCCCAGGTGAATCAAGTGAGCTACCCATCGCGATGGCCCCGTAACGACTAACTCTGCCGTAGGTAGGTTTGAAACCAACTACTCCGCACCAGCTAGCGGGCTGTCTGACTGAGCCAGCGGTCTCAGAGCCAATTGCGGCGATTACCTCATCTGCACCAACGCAAGCTGCAGACCCACCGGATGAGCCACCTGCGAGGTGCTCGGATGAGTAGGGATTGGTGGTGGGACCATAGTCAGAGGTCTCGGTAGAGCTACCGTGAGCCCAGGCATCCATGTTGGCTTTGCCGAGAATGATGGCGCCGGCATCTTTGAGTCTCTTGGTAACTGTGGCGTCATATTGCGGAGAGAATTGATCTAAGACCTTAGAGCTGGCGGTAGTGCGCTGATTTTTGGTCAAGAAGTTGTCTTTGAGTGCGATGGGGATACCAAGAAGTGGTTGATCCGCTGTAGCGGGAGAGCTCTGAAGAATCTGATCGGCTAGACTGGCTTGCTTGAGAGCCTCATCCTCAAAAACTGTGACAAAGGCGTTAAGGGAGGGTTCCTTCTGCTTGATGGCAGCGAGACAAGCCTGAGTAAGCTCGAGCGAGGTGAAGTCCTTAGCGTCTAGTCCAGTGCGGGCCTCTACTACCGTGAGTGTGTTAAGTAGTTTCATTTAGTTATCCTTAGCCTCAAAAATTGCTGGAACCATGAAATATCCATCATGCGTGTGCGTAGCCTGAGAGAGAGCCTCTGCTTGTGTGAATGAAGGAGTGACTATGTCGTCTCGCCAGATGTTGTGCAGATCCTCGATCGGCTGGTTGAGAGTGGGAACATCCTGGGTATCTAGCTCGTCAAAAACTGAGATTGCGCTGAGAGCCTCGTTGAGCTGAGAATGAATCTCACTTGACTCTGAGTCATCAAGTGTGAGCATGGCTTGCCTGGTTAGCTTGGCATAGTCATGATCTGTGATAATTTGTTTGGTAGCTGTGGCCATACGAAAAACTCCTTGTAGGGATAGTTTACCATGAGTATTAACTAGTTTTGCCCTCAAGAGCACTAATTCGCTCGACAACTGGTGGGTGGGTGGAGAAGAGTTTGCCCAGCCACTGCTCAGTCTTGCCATCATGTACTGGATTACTGATATAGAGCGGGGCTGTGGAGGGAGTGGCCTGATTGAGAGGGATTTTCACTTGATCAATCTTTTTGAGCGCCCCGATTAGACCAGATGGCTGGCGCGTGAAAAGAACGGCCGAGGCATCGGCGTAGAACTCGCGACGTCGGGAGATTGCGAGCTGAATGAGTTTGGCAATGATGGGAGCGAGGATGATCAGAAGAATGCCGGCGATCATGAAGATGGGATTACTCTTCTCGTTACTGCTTTTGCGCCCTCCTCCCCCATAGGCGTTCATCCTCCAGACCCAGTTGAGGATAATCGTGATGCTACCTACTAGGATTGCAACGAGAGTCATAAGTCGAGTGTCAAAGTTCTTGATATGACTCATTTCGTGCGCAACGACTCCCTCGAGCTCGGTGCGAGTGAGCTGATCTAGGAGTCCCTGAGTGACGGCGATTGCGGCGTGTTCTGGATCTCGACCTGTGGCAAAGGCGTTGAGTGCGGGACTGGGAATGACGTAGGCGACAGGCCTGGGAATGCGGGCAACGCGAGAGAGGTTATCAACCACACTGAGATACTGCTTGTGAGTAGACATGTCGGCGGGTGTAGCACCAGCAATGCTGATCGCTATTCTGTCGGAGTAAAAGTAACTTACTACTGATCCACCAGAGGAGAAGATGACTGCGCCGACGAGAAATGTCCAGTCATAGCCATAGAGATACGAGACTGCATACCCTACTGCCGTGATAAGCGCGATAAAGAGAGTGATAATAAGCCAGCTACGACGCTTGTTGGAATCTATTTGCTCATACAAGTTTTGCATAGGCTATAAGCTAATTTTGGGACTCTTGGTGTCAGATGCGCTCACACTGGTGGCGTCATCCATGTTGGCGAGTTTGAGGCCCTGCTCTTTTTTGAGCTTAAAAGCACTAGCAACAAGATTAGTGGGGAATCTGACGATACGGACGTTGTAGTCGGCGGTAAGGTCGATCAGAGTACGCCTGGCGTACATGACTTTGTCAGATGTGTCGCGGAGCTCTTCCATAAGAGTCATGACTGTAGTGTTGGCTTTGAGCTCGGGGTTACTCTCGACGATGATGGAGAGCTGGGGCATGATCCCGGACAGGGCATCGGCTGCAGCCGCCTGAGTGTCGAGATTGCTGGATTTGGCAGCACTCGCTACAACTTTGCGTGCTTCGGCGAGAGCTTCGAGAATACCTTTTTCGTGTTTGAGATATCCTTTTGCACTAGCCTCTAGGTTGGGAATCAGATCAGCTTGTCTCTTGAGCTGGTTACCGATCTCTTGGATGCTAGCTTGGATTCTGGTTTTGGCAGTAACGAACCAGTTGTAGGTAGAAATGAGATAAGCTGTCAGAGCGACTGCAATTGATGCAATGGTGATGATTGTATAGTTCATGTGGACCTCCGATAATGTTAGTGAAATAAGTATAGCACGGGGGTGAGTTGTGTTAAAATGTGTATATGCGAGGGGTTGTAGCTCAGATGGTTAGAGCGCCACTCTGTCACAGTGGAGGCCGTGGGTTCAAGTCCCATCAACCTCGCAGAGAAAGCGACTAGAAGTAGTCGCTTTTTAATAGGTGTTGACTTATCTTATATTTATTTGCTATTGTTATCTTAACTATTATTTTCTGCCCAAGAAAAGGATGTTAACATGGAAGACAAAATCAAGCAGTTTCTCAAAACTATAAAGCTAAATGAGCAGATGCTCTCGATGCTTTTTGGGGTAGTGACAGTGGTGCTAGTCGGAATCCTCGTGTTCAGGATGTACGGAGCTAACAAACCAGAGATTACAGATGTTGGTGTAGTGGATGAGCAGGTTGAGATGGTGGGTGAAGTCAAAGTCATGAAAGGCGAGAACGGAGAGAAGATCCCAACTGACTTACCAGAGAAATACACAGTACAAGCAGGTGATCATCTCTGGGCAATCGCAGAGAAGCACTACGGCTCAGGATACAACTGGACTGATATTGCGAGTGCGAATGAGCTCACGAATGCCAGTGTGATTACTGAAGGTCAGGAGCTCAAGCTCCCTAAGGTAGCCGTGATAGAGCTAGAGACACAAGATGAAGTAATGGCAATGGAGGAAGTAAGTGACAAGATTGAGGGAGATAGCTACACAGTCGTAGCCGGAGATAATCTCTGGGACATCTCAGTACGTGCATACTCCGATGGCTACAAATGGAGTGAGATCGCGAGTGCAAATGAGATAGTCAATGGTAACCTGATCGAAGTAGGCCAGGTGATCAATCTCGTACGCTAAACAAGTACAGAATCAAATTAATACAAGACAACGAGAAAAACTCTGCCTGAATGGGCAGGGTTTTTTTGGACCCTAGAGAGTGATGATTGAGAGAGAGTTGGTGTTACCGGGTTTTTGCCAGTGCTGACCATGAACGACGATGATCGTGTTACCGGCGTGGATGATATCTTTTTTAACTAGGCGTGTGATCACGTCGCGAGCTGAGTCAAATGGGCCTTCGGGAAGATCTGTGATTACAGGGGACACTCCGTATGAGAGGGTGAGAAGTTCGGCAGTTTTGACCTCATCTGTGGCAGCGATAATTGGGACGGGCAATCGATGTTTGCTGATAGCGCGAGCAGTGTATCCAGTTTCGGTGAATACTAGGACTGCGTCGATTTTGGGCTTGATTTTGGAGACTACGGTAGAGGCAACTGCATTACTAATGGTGTTAGTGGGATCTGTTTCATCAAAGTGTAGTTCTGTTTTGATGAGTTTTTCGTTCCATTTGGCGATACGAGCCATAGTCTGGACGGTACGTACTGGGTATTTGCCTGTTGCTGACTCCCCTGAGAGCATGATTGCGTCGGTACCGTCAAATACGGCGTGGGCTACATCTGTTACCTCGGCTCTAGTTGGCCTGGGATTATTAATCATAGACTCTAGCATCTCGGTAGCTGTGATAACTGGTTTGTGAGCCAGTCGACACTTGTCGATCATGACTCGTTGCCAGTGGGCGAGTTGCTCAAAAGGAACCTCGATTCCCAGATCACCACGAGCAATCATGATGGCGTCAGCGGACTCGATAATCTCGTCTAGTCTATCGAGCGCGGGCTGTGACTCTACTTTTGCGATAATTTGGGCATTCATCTCTCTTTTGAGTAGTTCGGACCTGAGAAGCTCGACATCGTGGGCGGAGCGGACAAACGAGAGGCCAATGTAGTCGACCTTATTCTTGCAGTTGGTGTCGAGCTGGTTGATATCGCTCTGTATGAGAGAGGGGAAGTCGATGTCTTTACCTGGCAAGTTGACACCCTTACGATGTTTGATGACTGAGTCATGTTGAACCTGGACGACTATCTCGTTCTCATCAGCTGAGATAACCTGGGTCTCGACAAATCCGTCGTCAATCAAGAGGTCATCACCCTTCTGCATAAGGCCATAGATAGATGAGTGAGGGATGGCTAGATCTGCGTTGCCATCGAGAGAGGTTTTGATAAGTAGCTCCTGACCTTTTTTGACTACCAGATCTTCTTTGTCACGAGTGTTGAGACGAATCTCAGGACCCTGGAGATCAAGGAGGATGCCGATTGTGATTCCCCTCTTATCTGCTACGCTTTGAGCTAGGCGGATATGCTCATCATGCCATTCTGGAGTAGAGTGCTTGGTGTTGAACCGCATGACATTAACTCCAGAGTCAATGAGCTTGCCCAGGATCTCCTCGGATGCGCTGGCTGGCCCTATTGTGGCCACAATCTTGGTGAACTTGTTGGTATGCATATATAGATATCTATTATGTTAATGAGTATAATAATAGCAGAAGCGCGGGTATAGTTCAGTGGTAGAATGGTTCCTTCCCAAGGAACAGAGAGGGGTTCGACTCCCCTTACCCGCTCATATGAAAAGAAAAAAAGTAGGACTGGCACTAGGTAGCGGAGGAGCACGAGGGATTGCGCATATTGGTGTGCTCAAAGCCTTAGAACAGCATGATATCCAGATTGATTATATCGTGGGGGCGAGTGCTGGTGCGGTGGTGGGCGCTTACTACGCAGTACATGGGAGTATCGATGGATTAGAGAAAATTATGGTTGAGATGAGAAGAGTCGAGCTGGCCTCGTTTCTGGATGTAACTACTCCCAAGCGTGGATTTATCAAAGGCAAAAAAATGAAGCAGTTTTTTGATGAGATATATGAGAACAAAGAGTTTGACAAAACTAAGACACCACTGGCCGTCGTGGCGACTGACCTACGAAAAGGAATCGAGGTTGTAATCAGGAAAGGCAATATTGCTCAAGCGGTTCTTGCGAGTGCGTCACTTCCTGGTATCTTTCCTCCAGTCAAGACGGGCAAGCAGCTACTGGTAGACGGAGGAGTAGTTAACCCAACACCTGTGGACGTGGTGCATAAGATGGGTGCCACCATCGTGATTGGAGTGGATCTAACGATGAAAGGAAATGTGAGTCTGCAGAATCCAAATATCTTTGAGGTAGTGTCTAGATCGTTTGATGTCTTGCGCAGCGAAACAACCAAACTAACGGCCAAGAAGGTCGGGAGCAACCTAGTGATTATCAAGCCCAAGCTGGATCCTGAGATGAGTTTTGTGCGATCATTTAGTCGGATCGAGGAAATGATCAAACAAGGAGAGAAGGCAACAGAATCGTCTACCAGCCGAATCAAGAAGTTACTTGGTTAAGCCAAAGTTGTTGATAGTAAGAGAAACTGATATACTGTGATCTAGTCTACGAGGTCGAGGAATCTACCAGATGGCGTAAGAAGGAGCAAGGCAGCAAGTTAGCTGCCTAAATTAGAGGATGAAAAATATGTGGAAAACATATAAGAGATATTTTGAGTTTCTCGTGAGATACCGAGCGAGTTTTTTTGTGTTTGGAGTGCTCCTCACCATACTCGGAATCATCAACTCGATTAACCCATACTTCTATAAGCTATTTGTTGAGGCACTGCCAGAGAAAAACTACCAAGTGATCTTGAATCTACTACTGATGTATATCGGGGTAAATGTGACAGAAACTGTGATGGATGTGGTGACCTACTACGTGGGAGATATCGTACTTTTTAACGCCGCCAGAGATGCACGTGAAAGAATTTTTAAGAAGATCCAGGACCTCGACTTTGCGTATCATATGACCAAGAGCTCGGGCTCGCTGATCTCGATGCTCAAGAGAGGAGATATTGCTTATTTTGGTCTCTTTCAAGAGATGAATGTGCTATATAGAATACTGATCCATCTAGTCGTGATGCTCACGATGTTTGGCTCGATTAGCCCTCAGATTGCATGGTTAATGGCGTCCTCATTTGTCGTGAGTACTATTGCCTCCAAGTACCTACTCGAGCATAATCTCGCAACGCGAAAGGCTTTTAATAAAGAGGAGGACAAGGTTAGTGCGGTGGTCGTGGATAATTTGATTAATTATGAAACTGTGAAGTACTTTGGCAAGGAATCCAAGGAACAGGCAAGGCTGTCTCGAGTGTTCTCTCCATGGATGACGAAACTGTGGAGATACGCGAACTCATTCCGATTAATTGATGTCGTGATTGGCTCGATTAGTGCAGCGGGACTAGGGGCCGTGCTCTACGTCTCTCTCAGGCTATATATGCAGGGAGTGATCCAGGTATCTGACTTTATTCTGATCCTTGGGTTTGTGACCTCGTTCTATTACCGATTCTTTGAGGCCGTATTCCGGATGCGAGTCGTGATCAAGAACTATTCTGACCTGAGTGATTACTTTGCGATCTTGGACAAGGAGACTGTAGTCAAAGATCCCGTAAAACCTGTGAAAATCAAGTCGCTCAAAGGAGATATCGAGTTCTCTAAGGTGAGCTTCTCCTATGAAGACGGCAAGCAGGATGCGCTCAAGAACTTTTCACTAAAGATCCGCAGAGGTCAGTCGATCGCTTTTGTGGGCAAATCAGGAGTGGGTAAGACGACAGTCGTGAAGCTACTCCTGAGATTCTTTGATGTAAACAGTGGATCAATCATGATTGATGGGGTGGATATCCGCGAGTTTGACAAAGACGCGCTCAGATCCCATCTAGGTGTCGTGCCGCAAGAGCCAGTGATGTTTAATAACTCGATTGCTTATAACATTGGGTACGGAGCCAATCGAGTGAGCAAAAAAGAGATCGAGGCTGCGGCAAAGATGGCGCACCTGGGTGAGTTTGTTCTCTCACTCCCCAAAGGATACAAGACCAACGTGGGTGAGCGCGGAGTCAAGCTCTCTGGCGGACAGAAGCAGAGACTGGCGATTGCGCGAATGATCCTCTCTAACCCTGATATCGTGATTTTTGATGAGGCCACGTCACAACTAGACTCGGAGAGTGAGAAGTATATCCAGGATGCGTTCTGGGAAGCGTCTAAGGACAAGACAACGATCATCATTGCTCACCGCCTCTCTACCGTGGTCAAGGCAGATAAGATCGTCGTGATGGATGAGAAGGGGATTGCGGAGATCGGGTCGCACCGAGAGCTCGTGAACAAAAAAGGTGGACTCTATAAGAAGTACTGGGATCTACAGGTAGAGGAGATCTAAAGGATCGTGAGAAAAGCTGCCTCGATTTCTGCTAGAAACTTGTCCTGATTGGAATGATTGTTGGGGATAATAATCTTCCCTTTGGCGTAGTTGATCTCACTCAGAACATTTTTCCAGATAGGATATCGCTCTGTGATAGCTCTCTCGTACTTGAGCATCATTGAACGAGTGTAGCTGCTGGCTTCTTCTGGAGAGAGATTCTGCTCTTTGATTGCCTTTTTTACTCTAGCAAGATAGGTGCGTTTGCGCCTGGCAAATGAGACTTTTGGCTTGGTATCAATAAAGATAATGTATAGCTCATGTTTTTCCAGGGCTTGCTTGTACCCTAGGATTGCTTCTTGGTAATAATCAGGATCGAGATGATGACTATAGACTAGGTGAAAGGGAGCAGTCTCTGCTAACTGGAGAAGATCACTAGGAGGTAAGTTATCAAGATGATTTATGTCAGTCTGGACAATCTCACGCTCCATCTCGGGAGTAACGGCAACACTACCCATCTTTGCCTCTGGGAAGAGAGTGTTCTGGTTAATCTCAGGGTGGAAATCTAGCTGATCAGCGTATTTTTCCCTGAGATACTTGAGAGATGTAGTCTTGCCGCTTGATTGTGGTCCGGCAATAACTACTATTTTCAAGATTTTTGCTCTTTTTTGATGGTTTTCCAGTGGTAGAGGTAGAGGGGGGCGCCAACCATGATGCTGGCGAGACTGTTAGACAGTTTGCGCTTGCGCTGGTTGCTCTGATCTTCTTTTTGCCTGATCATGAATTCTTCTTGTGAGATTTTTGGATCCTCACCTTCTCTAACTGGAGCTGGCTCTTGATAGTAACTGGTTTCTTCTACCCGAAAGACATAGGTCTCGAGTGCGAGATCAAGTAGGCCAATGCTGGCAATGACTGTGATAATGAGTCCGACGAACGAGAATAAATATAGATATAGCAGGCGTAAATTTAGTTTCATATTGCCCTCCTTTAGCTAAATGTACACTATTTATAGTGGTTTTGTCATGTAGAGACCATCTAGCTTGTAGCCCAGCTTGCGGTAGTAGCCACGAGTCCCGATGGCGCTAATGACGGCGATCTTGGAGTATCCAGCTTCTTGGGCGATCTGTTCTGCTTGTTTGATCAGCTTCTTACCTAGTCCCATGTGCTGACTCTTGCCCGCCCCCCCCTCCTTGCCAACCCTGACTGCAGTGCCATAGGTGTGGACCTCGCGGATGATTGCGGCGCGAGCTAGCTCCGGGAATAGCTTGTTGTTGTCGTGGTCTGGTAGACGGAGACGAAGGAGTGAGTATAGATACCTGCGAGGATGGTCCTCGTAGGTGAGGAGATGCTCGAGACCTGCGAGTGTGGGGATGGTGAGGTCGCAGAGCTTGACGTCATCAGGAATGGACTTGCCACGAGCCTCGCGACAGCGGATGCACTGACAGCTCCAGTCCTCCCCTTTCATCTGGTGATGGATGAGCTGCCTCATGTTAGTTAAGTAAGTGCCAGCACTGACCCACTGCTTGCTAATGTCCCTGACTAGGCGATCGATACGGACGAAAGGTGGGGTAATCTTCTTGATCTCTTTGAGAGTATTCATAAGTAGATCATCACCGTATGGTAGGTAGTCTCCCCGCTCCCACTCTAGATAGAGCTCGGTACCATCAATAACCTGGACTGGGTAGATCTTGAGAAAGTCAGGTTTGAACCTCTTATCCTCATACATCGTGCGAGCCATCTCGAGATCGTGCTCTGGAGTACTACCGGGGAGATTGGGCATAAAGTGATAGCAGACTTTGACCCCGGCATCCTTGAGTAGTTGGGTGGCAGTGGCGACGTCCCGCAGAGTGTGGCCCCTCTTAATATGCTCCATGATCTCGTCGTCCAACGCCTGGACTCCGAGCTGGACCTTTGTCACTCCGAGCTCGCGCATAAGCTTGACCTCTGCCTCGTCTATCCAGTCCGGGCGAGTCTCAATACTCATGCCCACGATGCGACGGGGAGAGGACTCGTTGAGCTCCTGGGCTTGAATAAGAGAATCTGAGACCTGATCGTTAATGGTGTTAATCATAGCGAGGAAAAACTCCCTCTTATACTCTTCAGGATAGCTCCCGAACGTGCCACCGATGACGATGATCTCGATCTTGTCTGTTGGGTGGCCGGTAATCTCGAGCTGTTTGAGTCGCGAGCTAATCTGGCGGGCTGGGTCAAAGCCGAATGATTTGGCGCGAGCGGCAGCTGGTTCGTCTGAGAGATAGCTCTTGGGCATCCCAACTTCGAGCGGACAATAGGTACACTGACCCGGGCAAGGATATGGCTTGGTCATAACGGCAAAGGGGGTGACGCCACTCTCGCTCCTAACCTTGCGGGTGATGAGGGAGGTTTTGAGGATCTTGTTCTCTTGGATCTTGCCTTCTGCAAGGAGAGTTTCGTAGCACTCGAGAACCTCAGAGTCCTTGGGCATGCGGCCGTAATCTCTCGCCACTTTTTTCTTGATCTGATAGACACTCCCCTCAGAGAGAGTGTTAAAATGTGGGAGTAGTAATGTAGCGAGGTGTGCGATGGATGACATAATGCAACAAGTCCGATTAATGTATGACGAATCTGGGGAGTATTTTAGCAAATCCAGGGAGAAAAAATACGGCGGAAAGTCGAGTAACTGGAATGCGACTCAGAAGTATCTAGATAGGCTGGAGCCTGGGCAGTCAGTGCTGGACGTGGGATGTGGGAGCGGGAGACTACTATCGGGTTTACCTGAGAACGTGGAGTATATGGGAATTGATTTTTCTAAGACTTTGATCCGAATCGCGAGAGAGAACTACCCTGGGCGCGAGTTTGTTATTGCCAGTATGACTGACGGGCAAGTGTGGGAGAAGCTGGGGAAGCATGATGCTGTGTTTATGGTTGCTAGTCTGCACCACCTGCCAACTAGAGAGTTACAGCTGATGGTATTGAGGGCGAGTAAGGGAGTGCTCAAGCCCGGTGGATTCCTGTTCCTCTCAGTATGGAATCTATGGAACAAGAAGATGATGGAGAAAATGGGTAATGTGAAGTTAGTGGCTGGAGAGGTGTATGAGATCCTATTCCAGGGCAAGAGTGGACGACATGTGATGGCGATGGATGAGAGATATTTGCGGGAGCTAGTGGTGGAGGCTGGATTGGAGATCACGGAGATAAGTGAAAGTGAGAATAACTGGGTGATGATCGCAAAAAATTGATGTTAAAATATCAAGAATGCCGAGATAGCTCAGTTGGTAGAGCAATGGTATCGTAAACCATAGGTCGTGGGTTCGATTCCCACTCTCGGCTCAAATGCGATATGCTCGTGTCATGGCCAGAAGATCACGACTCAGCAGAGTAAGAAGGAAGAGGGAGTCGCGACGTGCAGTCGTTTATATAGTGCTTGCGATCGTGATTATGTTGGGGCTAGTAACCTGGGGAGTACCAGCGATGGAAGAGCTCTCCCCTACCCCACCCGTGTTTTCGGATGTGCCAGAGGCCACGAGCAGCGCAAAGGTAACGATCGGGGGGTTTGCACAACCTGGAGTAGAGGTAGTACTCGTAATGGATGGATCAGAAGAAGGACGAGTGCTGACGAATGATGCAGGAGTTTTTGAGTTTGATTCTATTGCGATTACTGAGGGTGAGAACAAGGTTGTGGCCTACACAGTCTCGGCACGTGGCAAGGAGAGTGAGCAGTCTAGGAGCTATACGATCCGAGTGGACAGAACAGCTCCGGTGCTAACCCTTTCTTCACCTGAAGATGGACGAGTCTTTCGAGGTCAGAGTGAGCGGATTGCTGAGTTCCAGGGACTAGTGAGTGAGGATGGTGTGCGAGTGTACGTGGGAGAGCGTGTCGCGATCGTCTCAAATGACAATACATTTGAGCTCTCATATCAGCTACAAGAGGGAGATCAGGATATAGAAATCAAGGCAGTGGATAAGGCAGGGAATGAGAGTGCTAGTCGTGTGAAGTTGCGTTGGGAGCCATAAGGAGGAAAAGAAGCAGGAATGGGTAGAGTATGAGGTTGTTAAAGATGCTCCCGATGACGAGAAAAACCAGGACTGGACGGAGATGTGAATGCTTAATATAGAGAGAGCGGAGAAAGATAATCCAGCCAGTGAGTCCGATAATACCGGTGCTAGCGAGAATCATGAGAAATGAGTTATTGAAGCCAGTGGCATGATTGGGGAGACCTTCTGTGGCTGGGTCGAGAATGAGGGGGAGAGTGTTGTAGCCGATGCCAGGAACGAAATCCCACCCCACCCTACTCGCTAGTTCTAGGTCATGTTCCCAGCGAGAGGTGATAGAAAAGGTGCGAAGAAGATTGGTGCCCTCTCCAAACTGCCGTGGCAATGCCACGAAAATAACAAATAACAAGCTACAAATAACAAACAAAGTAGAAATTTTGCGTTTTGCAAAAAGAAAAATAGTGAGTACGAGAGAGAGCCAGATCGAGCGGGAGTAGGTAAGGAGGATGCCAAGAGCGAGTGCAAGAGGGAGAACAGGAAGAGTCTGGGTAGGAAGCATAAATAAGAGTGAGATTGCCAGGAATGCTGCGGAGAAGGTGGGGTCAAAGTGCGGGAGAGTGAGGCGAGACAGATGATCATCCCAACCGAGATACTGGAAAACTCGCATGTCTGGCATAAGAACATACTGGGCTAGCCCGATAGTGAGAGAGATTACTCCGGCGATTAGAAATGGCGTGCGGCCAATGGTTAGTGGCTTCTGGTGGAGAGAAAGATAGAGAAATAAGTAGGCGAGGAGGCGAAGGGAATAGAGTACAGGGATAAGTAGGTCTGCGAGTGGAAAGAGAGTGAGGGCGCGGACTACACCGATAACTAGGCCTAGAAAAACAAGCTTGAGTCCAGGTGTGTAGCGAATATGCTGCGAGGATGGTCCTCGCAGGTTAGTCGTATTGATGATGAGAATGCAGAGAACTAGAATGTCGTGGAGAAAGATAGGGAGACCAAGGATCTCAAACCGCAGAAGCTGACCAAAACCAAGTGAGATGATGAGGATGATAATTAAGTATTGTTTGAATTGATCCATACCATAGTCCTTCGGCAGGCTCAGGATTGTTTTTGATGTAACAAAAACAACTTGGTCCAAGTAAGAAAAGAATGAAAACTCATCATGATGGCCATGATGGTGCCAGGCACTCCATCACGAAATCCCTGACAACAAAAATAGTTCCTGATGAATTTCGCTGGTGGGAAGACGGCAATCCTCCAGAGCGAGCTCTTTTTGCCCAGTTCTTGGCGATATTCAGCTTCTAGCGTGGAGTAAGTGTTGATTTTCTGGAGGAAGCTACTGATACTCGCGTGCGGAGTGTGTAGGATCGGGTTATCTAGTGATCCCACGCTCCCTGGACCAACCCAAACCTCATGAACTGGTCTATTCCACGCGCCCCAGTCACGACGTGCTAGTCTGACGAAAGAGTTGCGAGCATTTTCACCATTCTTAAGCTCGCGACCCAGAAAAGTGTCTAGCCTCCTGAATCTGTATGCTGAGTACTCACTGGATTGGATTGCCCCCTTGATTTCTGCCTCTAGCTCGGGGGAGATAGTCTCGTCTGAGTCCAGAAACATGACCCAGTCAGTTTTGGCCTTACCGAGCTCGCGGTTGCGCACAGCGGAGAAGTCGGTGATCTCCTCCTCCTTAATAGTGATGATGGTGAGGTTGTTTGTTTTTTTCATCTTAGTAGTAGTGATTTTAGCGCAATGAGTGGGTAGAAGATAATATCAGTGAGAATAGCAGTGGGGAGGGCGCGAGTGGGGAGATATTTCATCACGAACTTGATGTGTGAGCTCCACTGGTAGAGCGTGCGCCTGAATGCATTGGAGCCTGCAGAGACTGCGTGCTCGGCGACGATTTGTGGGTTGATGTGAGAGGTAAATCCGGCTTTTTTGGCCCGCATACAGTAATCGAGGTCTTCGTAGTAGAGGAAAAATCTCTCATCAAAGAGGCCAATTGAGTCAACCAGAGCGCGTGAGATGAGCATTGCAGCACCTGCAACATGATCGACTGAGAGAATCGTTTTGGGTCTGTTCTCCCAGTTGGTGTGTTTGACGAGCGCCGTAAACCTGTTGTATTTGCCTCCCCAGTCATAGAGAGAGCCGGAGTGTTTGAGAACTGGACTGACAATGCCCGCTGATGGATGTTTGATGTAGGTCTGGAGGAGTTCTTGCAATGTGCCGTAGGTGAGTTGGAGATCATTATTAATGAGCATGACGTGGGTGACAGCCTCATCTGCGAGGGCGAGCGTGATCCCCTGATTGACTGCGCGGGCAAACCCGAAGTTCTCCTGATTATTGATGAGCTGGGTACCCGGGATGATCCTGACTAGATTACTAATATCATCTGGAGTGTTATTGATGAGGATGAGAGAGTGATCTCCTAGCTTTTTTTTGAGTGAGGTGAGAGCGTGCTTGGTAACTGAGTGCTTACCAAAGTGAATCATGATGAGGGCGAGCTTGGTCATGCAGTAATTATATATTACTTTGTCTTGTACAATTCCTCTAATATCCTCACCATAGCATAAGTATCGAGAGTGCAGTACTGGCTCAGATCCGAGATGACCTGCTCTCTCTTATCCTGATTTTTGCCACCCATTACTGTTTCTGTCCATAACCTACGAGCGAGGAGTCCGTCCCCTACCGAGAGATCCTGATAACTGAGCTCAGGTGCGAGGACTGGCATAACCTTCTTGACACTCGCGCTCCCCATAAAGTCACGGTAAAAACACCACATCTTCGAGAATGGAGTCATGAGGTCATCGATGCGAGCGTTGAGACCAGCGAGAAACTCCGCGTGTTCGAGGTAACAACTTGCCATGCGATCGTTACACCCCTTCTCATAGCTCATGTTCCAGGTTAGGACTGTGCCGGAGCCTCCGATATCCTTCTGTAACTGAGTGATCAGTCCTGGCATGGGATTATCCTGGCCCTGGTGGAGATACTCAGTGTGGCGGAGCTCTGACCCAGGTGAGTCGAGGATGTGGAGTGAGTACTGGAATGGGTAGTCAGCGTAGGGACTGCCACCTGGGAACTGGGGGATGACGTGGGAGAAGGTCTCGTAGTCCAGAAAGTAGAGTGGGTAGGTAAATGTGTTGAGGAACTCAGTGATCTGAGTACTATCAATGATTGGCTCACCACTAAGCGTTGTCTCTATCTGCACTCTTTGCTTATCTCTGACTGCTAGATCGAGTGGAATATCTTTGATCAGTTTGATACCCGCATCCTCTAGCTCTCCAATCTGCTCGGGTGTGGGATAGCTGAGATGATAGATGCTGTATGAGTCTAGATCTGGGTGAAGATGATGATAGACGGCGAGGTAGTCCTGGGCCCAGTTGGTGCTTTTGACCCCTGCCCTATTAGTGTGTCGAGGGGAGAGGTCGGGACAGGTAGTGCCAGCGAGAACTGCGTGGGCGTCCTTGATCTGTTGCCTGGTCAGCTCGATAAGCTCTCTGACCTCCTCGGTAATATTGGTGGTGGCGGTGATCCCTGTTGGGTCGATCTTACCTTCGCGCACATACTTCTTATCTGCATGGATGACGCTGATGTTACGAATGGTGAGCCCGGAGTCCTCCAGTAGGACTGTCTGGAATGCGAGGTCGTAGGCGTGTTCTGGCTTAGCCCTCGTGCTACTCTTGATCTCGATGAGGTCGAACGTGTTGCCCTCGACTCTAGTGAGAACATCAAAGATGCAGGTGATCCCACCCGTTTCTAGCCTACCTTGGAGAATAATGCTGACTCCTGAGTCGAGCACCTCTCTCGTGCGACTGGGCATGGTTCTGTAGGTCGAGAAGTTGCGGATGTCAAAACCGATTCTGGTGGCGCCTGGGAATAGCTGTTCTGCATAACTCTCAAACTCATGCCCCGCATCGAACATGGCCTGGAGATTGGGATCTGTCGGGGGCAGTCGATGTTTCTCTCTCTTACTGAGCCACATGAGAGCAGGGTGGCGAAGGTACTGCATGTAGGCGGATTTGGAGATTGTTGTGTTCATAGAATGATTATAAATTATTTGAGCTTCTTGGTTTGCTGGAGTTGTTTTGCATTATGACTACTAATAACGCTTGTGCCTGTGTGTTTTTCGATCTCTTGGCGCGCTTTTTTGGCAACTGTGCCACCTTGCCTAGCAACTTGCTTGTTTTTGGTTAGCCCGACTGGTTGCTTTTTCTGAGATATCTCAGTAGTGGAGGCCTCGGCCAACATGTTGAGGACCAACTCGAGATTGGTCATATTGTCACGCAGATTTTGTTTTTTGAGACCTTTGAGCTTCTTGTATGACTTGACGCTCTGATCAGCCCAGGCTTGAGTAATTTCGTTGGTGAGGATGGCATACTCGAGACCTTTTTCCATTCCCCTATCTTGCCACTCATCTGTTAGTCCCTTGCGTATCTCGATACTTTTGAGGCGTTGATTGATCCATTCTCGTGAGTAACCCTTCTTGAGATAGGTCTGCATGGCTCTATCGATTGCTAGCTCCGGATCTTCGGTCTCTTCGATCCGCTCATAACCAACCTTGGCTAACCAGAGTTTGAATGGCTCGACACGCTTGCTGGGAATAGATTGGATTAATCGCAAAAGCTGTTCTGTACTGGCCACATCTGTCATGCGCATTTTACCGTCAGGGGCTTTTAGTTTTAACCGTACGATTTTGTCGTACACTTCACTACCCTCTTGCTTAAGTTTCTTTTTTAGATCAGCCCAATATCTCTTGGGAATGGTAGAGTCAGTTAATACTGAGATAACATCAATAATGGAAAAATACCATTCCTCCCTGTCCTCATCCCAATGCCTGCGAACCTGGCTCTGGTTAAAAAGAATGATAGAGGTTGTTTTTTTGTTCATGATATTTAGTTCTTGTTTTGACTAGCAATACGTAGTTCTTTTTTGCGTCGAGATTCTACCTTTTTCAGATCTTCTTGTGGTCTGAGATTCTCTGGCTTGATGCCGCGAGATATAAGGGTCTTGCGAGTTGCCTTGCTACTCTTCTCAACTTCCTGGCTAACTTGGTGTAATCCCTTCATATTCTTTTTCTTGATATTGTGATCTGTCATGGCGAGAGAGAAGTCCTTGGCCTTGAGCTCGATATTGGTGTCAAAGTCAGCCAATGCTCGCTTGTTAGGAATGTTCCTTTTCTTTTTGAGTTGCTTAGTGGAGATACCTCCATAGAGGGCGCGAATGTGTTTGTCCTTGAATGTGGCGAACTCTATTCCTGATCTGACTCCACGTTCGTATATTGTTGAGCCAATCTTTTTTTCTGTTATCTTGAGTTTGGATCTAGCCTCCAACCTCTTGTCCTCAATTTGTCTCTGCTCTAGCAACTCTTGTTTTCGAGTTTGAGTGGCGAAGTAAGTCTGGGCAAGGGCGATCTCTGGTTTGCGTGGGTCGCCGTTCTGGGCGATGAGATAACAGGCGAAGCGAGTGAGTAAGATGTCCTCAACTTTACGTTGAGCACCCTTACCTGCTTTGATCATCTTGTCGGCGCCGACAAAATGATATTTGATTGATTTATCGCTGTTTTTGCATGAATCTTTAGATCTTTTAATTGTCTCGTTAAACTTACGCCATGTCTTGTAGCCTAAAACTACCATGAGATCACGAGCAGACCAATATTCGAGATCTTGCTCAATTCGCTTGATGCTGTTGAGGCTAGTCTGAATGTGTACGAGTGATGTGCTACTCATATCTACTACTATGACCCAATCTTACCCGAATGTCAATATCGGAACACCCTACTCACCTGCGAGGATGGTCCTCGCAGGTGATGAATTCTCGTGGCAAAATAGGTCTAGGCATAATATATAAGTTTGTGGCATAATGACAGACATGGAAGAAAAATGTCCCAAATGTAGTAGCCCGCTAAGCCCAGTAGAAGAAACCAAGACTGGTCGACAGCTACAACGCTGCTCTACTGGTAGCTGGAACCCGGAGACTAAGAAGGTAGATGGCTGTGACTACGTGAAGTGGCTGGAGGTCAAGCCCGTTGAGCTAGATGAGAAGTGTCCCACGTGTGGAGCCCCGCTAGTTCTAGCAGTGACCAGATTCGGCAAGAAGATGAAAAAGTGTTCGACCAATGTGTGGAATCGAGAGACCAAGAAAGCCGAAGGATGTGACTACATAGAATGGATCAATGGCACTACCGAGGAGCTCGATGAGGACTGTCCAGAGTGCGGCAAGAAGCTAATCCTATTCACTACTAATGCAGGTAAGAAAATGAAGAAATGCTCGACCTCCGGGTGGGATAGTAAAAAAAGAGAAGCTACAGGTTGTACTTATGTGCAGTGGCTCAAACCAGGTGAGTATAAGGCAGATGACGACGGCGCTCCTGAGGAGCCACCACCACCCGACGTAGAGAACTAGATTGCTGCGAGGACCATTCTCGTAGGCAACGATTATGAATCAGGTTGTACTGTGAACACACTTATCACTCCCACCTTGCCAACCAGTTGGATTGCTGTAGGATGCCTCAACTTTTTTCTCTAATCCAAAGAATATTCCCGCAAGAGTTGGGCTACTGAGGGGTACCCCTTTTTTAGACACGCAGTCTATCACTCGTAGTTGTTAAT
>CAXCDZ010000011.1:0-17140 GCA_963981525.1 uncultured bacterium
TCCCAATCATCTTGAAACCAAAAGACTGATAAAATTTCTGCACGTGAGCATTCCACTTTGCACCATTAGTTTGCGTGCTAAACACAAACTTTCCTTTAAGATGTAGGTAACCTAGCTCTCTGTTATGTTTAAGCCATGCACTTAACAATTCTCGCCCAAACCCACGTCTCTGATGTTCCTTCGCAATACTAAGTGACTTAAGATGGAGGCTGTCTATTGGATAGATATCATTACTCTCTTCTTCTCTTTCGTATCCAACAATAAAACCATACACTTCCTCCCTATCCGGACTTAGCATAATTAGACTATGTTGCCATTTCCCAAGATAGGGCTTGCCACCCTTTTCCTCCATGAGAATGTCATTTACCCCATGACTAGATAATGGGACTAGATTCCAGATTTCAGTTATTTCCTTCTGGAATTTCTTTGCTAGTTCTTTTGTGAGCGTATATATCGAATAAATCTCTGTTTTTTCTATTTCTTTTGCGCCAGTAAAATATGTCATGATTGGATCATACTATAATTTCAAGCTATAGATCTTCATATGTGTAATCTGCTAAAATCATAGCCATGACCAATAATTCACTTCTTGATTCACGCGACAAGCTCGCCAAGCTCGACAAGAGCAATGTTTTGGGCAGTATCGAGGCGCTCCCTGATCAGATCCGAGATGCATGGGAACAGACAGAGTCTCTCTCATTCCCCCCTGACTTCCCCAACGTCAAAAACATCATCGTCTCTGGTATGGGAGGCTCCGCACTCGGTGCACACGTGATCAAGAATTTGTATAAGGACGAACTCACTCTCCCCCTCGAGATCTACTCTCACTACCACCTACCTGGGTACGTCAACGAGGACTCATTGGTTATCCTCTCCAGTTACTCTGGCAACACAGAAGAGGTTCTCGCAGCTAGTGAGCAGGCTATCAAGGTAGGCGCCAAGATCATCGTCATCACAGGCGGCGGCAAGCTACTAGAACTTGCCCTTGAGCATGACTGGCCACATTATCATATCAACCCCACATACAATCCATCAGGCGAGCCCAGGATGGCCATCGGCTACGCAGTCGTGGGCATGCTAGGAGTCTTTAGTAAGCTCGGTATCGTTAATCTCAGTGAAAAGGATCTCCTTGATCTCACTGACAAGCTAGAAGAGCTAATCCAAAAACTCTCTCCAGATAGCGTAGACGGAAACATGGCCAAACTCTTGGCCTACCACGCTTTCGACAAGATGCTCATTCTCTCAGGCGCTGAGCACCTGATCGGAGCAGTCCATGTCACTAATAACCAGCTCAACGAAAACGCCAAACTCCTCACAGCCGAGTGGCATCTTCCCGAGTTTAACCATCACTACCTAGAGGCTCTTACTAATCCCAGCAAACTCCGCGAGGACACTCTTTTCCTGCTCTTTAACTCACATCTCTACATGCCAGAGGTTACCAAACGAGTCCACCTCACTGCCGACGTGATCAAACAGGCGGGTTTCGACGCCGAAGTCATCGAGGCCACAGCCAGCACCAAGCTAGAACAAGTTTTTGAGATCATTACGCTCGGCTCCTTCCTCAACTTCTATCTAGCTATGCTCTATCAGCTTGATCCAGCTCCGATCCCCAACGTCGATCACTTCAAGTCCGAGATGGCAAAGTAACCTACAGGGCCAGGCCCTTTAGGCTACATATCCATCATTTCTTCATAAACAGTTTCTAGGCCACCCGTCTCCTCAACAAAAGCTCGATAAGTATCTCGTGAATTCCTTCTCGAGAAATAGCTCAACACATCTTCAGTTTTCACCCAGCTCTGACTAAACAGGCCTAGATAGTTTCCATATGACGAATACTTATACGACTGCAAACCTACAGGGCCAGGCCCTTTAGGTAATATTTCAAGCGGATTTCTATGGATGTATTTTGTAATATATGTAAATTGCCGCTCATCCATAACTCTCACAGTCTTATATCTACTCTGAAACAGCCCTCCCACTCTCATATATTTTTTATTAAAATACATCACGTATCTCTGTGTCAAAGACTGCATGAATGATGCCATGCCTCTATCAGAAATTTGGCGAATAAATATATGAAAATGATTAGGCATTAAACAATATGCAATCAACTCAATTTCATCGACATAGTTATTTGGCGATTGTGAGGGTGGTATAGTTCTACCTGATGGGTCTTTCAGCTTGTTCCCCTGCATATTCGGCGGGCTCAAATACAACTTCATGTATCCAATAAATGTCTTGTAATCCATCTCATCCATGAATATTGTTCGTTTTTCTACTCCACGATTATAAATATGATAGTATCCGTCAGCTCCATATTCTTTTCGACTATTCTTCTGTGGCATACATTCTCCAGCTTACCTACAGGGCCAGGCCCTTAAGGGGTTTACTTACTCCAATATATACCATAATATGTATCCATGACTGCCCAGTCCAAATACACACTCTGGTTCAAAGAAATCAACAAAGACGACGGCGCGCGCGTTGGTGGCAAAGGCGCTAACCTCGGTGAGATGACCCAGGCAGGATTCCCCGTTCCAGAAGGCTTCGTGGTTACCTCCGCCGCCTATAACAAACACATCGAGGACAACCACCTCACTCCCAAGATCAGGGCCATTCTCAAAGGTCTCAAAGTCGAGGATCCAACCGCACTTAACAGAGCCAGTGCCGCAGTCCAAAAACTCATCGAAAAAGCCCCCATCCCACCTGAGATCGAGAAAGCAGTCTTTGCCGCCTATGACAAGCTTGGTAAGGATCCATACGTCGCTGTCCGTTCCAGTGCTACCGCCGAAGACCTCCCCGAAGCCTCCTTCGCTGGCCAACAAGAAACCTATCTTAATATCCAGGGAGATAGCTCCCTTATTCTCCACGTCAGAAAGGCCTGGGCCTCACTCTTTGAGCCACGCGCCATCTACTACCGGGAGAATCAGGGTTTCGACCATTTCTCAGTCTCACTTGCTGTTCCTGTTCAGCGCATGGTCCAGAGCGACGTCGCTGGCATCATGTTCACGATTAACCCAGTCACTAATGACAAGGGCAACATCGTTATCGAAGCTATCTGGGGTCTTGGAGAGCGCATTGTCCAGGGCACAATCACGCCTGATCACCACGAAGTCGACCGACAATCATGGAATATAACCAACACCGAGACTATCGACCAAAAGGTCGAGATGGTCAAAAAACACGGCAGAACATTTGACGCCAAAGTACCACGTAGTAGGGTAGGCAAACGCAAGCTCACAGACAAACAAGTCGTAGAAGTCGCCAAAATGGGCAAAAAACTCCACCAACACTACTTTTTTCCCCAGGACATCGAGTGGGCTATTGAAAACGGCAAGCTCTACATCGTCCAGACTCGCCCGATCACCACTGTCAAAGCTACCACTGACAAAGTCGCCGCACAGGGTAAGAAGTCCAAGTCAGACAATCCCAAGGGCAAGTTAATACTCGAGGGTCAGGTTGCCTCACCAGGTATCGCCACCGGCATCGTCAACATTCTCAAATCAGCTCGTGACATCCGCAAGGTCAAGCACGGAGACATCCTTGTCACTGACATGACCACTCCCGACTTTGTTCCTGCCATGAAAAAGGCCGTCGCCATCGTCACTAACAAGGGCGGTCAGACCAGCCACGCCGCAATAGTCTCGCGTGAGCTCGGTGTCCCCTGTATCGTCGGTAGCAAGACCGCCACCAAAGCTCTCAAGCAGGGTAAGGTCGTCACAGTTGACGCTACAGAAGGCAAAGTCTACGCCACTAACCTCAAGCCAAGCAGCGTCAAATACCAACCTGTAGTCAAGGAATATCACGCACCATCTGGTCCAGTCAAAAAAACAGCCACAAAACTCTACCTCAACCTTGGCGAGCCCGATCTTGCCGAGGATCTAGCCAAGCGCAACATCGACGGGGTAGGACTCCTGCGAGCTGAGTTTATGATCGCCGCACTCGGCATTCATCCCCGCAAACTCATCGCTGACAAAAAAAGCCACCTCTTTGTCAATCAACTAGCAGACGGACTAGAAAAAGTCTGCAAAGCATTTGGCGAACGTCCAGTCGTCTACCGAGCCACCGACTTCAAGACCAACGAGTACTCCCACCTCAAAGGTGGCAAGCAGTACGAACCAGACGAGCCCAACCCCATGCTGGGTTTTCGTGGAGCGTACCGTTACATCCACGACTCAGATGTCTTTGAGCTCGAGCTAGAAGCTATCAAAAGAGTCAGGAACAAGCTAGGTCACAAAAATCTCCACCTTATGATTCCCTTCGTCCGCAACGTTAACGAGATGAAAGAAGTCAAAAAAATCATTCTCGCCAACGGCCTCTCACGCAACGGCTCATTCCAACTCTGGATGATGGTCGAGATCCCAGTTAACGTCATCTTGCTAGATGACTTTATTAACGTCGGGATTGATGGCATCTCAGTCGGCACCAACGACCTCACCATGCTTATGCTCGGCACTGATCGCGACAACGAAACAGTCGCCTCAGACTACGACGAGCGCAACCCTGCGGTCCTATGGGCACTCGAAACCATCCTCAAAACAGCCCACCGTCGAGGTGTCACAGTCTCAGTCTGCGGCCAGGCCCCTTCCACATATCCCGAAGTTGCCGAGTTCCTGGTCAAACATGGCACCACCTCAGTCTCTGTCACTCCAGATGTGATCGACAGGACTCGAGATCTGATTTACGAAACAGAAAAAAAACTAGCTACTCGCAAACTAAGAACTAAGAACTAAGAACAATTATTGTTATGCCCAACATCTCTCGCATTATTGCTCGCGAAATCCTCGACTCACGAGGCAACCCAACCATAGAGTGTTCCGTCCTCGCTGATTCTGGCCACTTTGGCACTAGCTCCGTCCCCTCAGGTGCCTCAACTGGCGCAAACGAGGCAGTCGAGCTCAGAGATGGTGACCAGACTCGTTATAATGGACTGGGAGTACTCACGGCAGTTAATAACATCAACTCCCTCATCGCAGACAAGCTCACCGGCCACGACATCACTGATCAAGAAGGTATTGATCAGGCCATGATCTCCCTTGACGGCACTCCCAACAAGGCCAAGCTCGGCGCCAACGCCATCCTCGCCGTCTCGATTGCCGCGCTCAAAGCAGCAGCCAGTGCAGCAGGTTTGCCGCTCTATCAATACCTTCATACTCGCTATCGCCCTAACGCTAAGTTTCAGCTCCCCGGACCGATTTTTAACCTGATCAACGGTGGTAAGCATGGCGGAGGCAATCTCGATTTTCAGGAGTTTCAGATTATTCCCTCTACTCGTTTCCCATTTAGTCAGGCTCTCCAACTAGGCTCCGAGATCTACCACGCACTCAAGAAGGAGCTGATCCACCGTAACGCCATCCACTCGGTAGGGGACGAGGGAGGCTTTGCCCCTAATCTCTTTACCAACGCCGACGCACTCGAATTACTCACCGTAGTTATCAACAACTCCCGTTACCAGCTTAACCAAGATGTCTTTCTTGCCCTCGACGTTGCTGCTGACTCTTTTTTCAAGGATGGCAAGTATGTCGTCAAAGACTCCCCAAAACCTCTTGACTCAACAGGCATGATCAACCTCTACCAAGAACTCCTCAAAGAATACCCACTCTTTGCGATCGAAGACCCTCTCAACCAGGATGACTGGGCTGGTTGGCCCAAGCTAAAGGATAGTTTACCCGGTAGCACGCTCCTTATCGGTGATGACTTTATCACCACTAATCAGAAACAGCTCCAGCGCGCAATCGAGAAAAAAGCCTGTTCCGGAGTGATCGTCAAACCCAACCAGATTGGCACTGTCTCAGAAACCATCGAACTCATCACCCTAGCTCAGAACAACAACATCTTCACTATCGCCTCCCACCGCTCAGGGGAAACCAACGACACCTTTATCGCAGACTTCGCGGTTGGCCTAGGCACCAACTTCGCCAAGCTCGGCGCCCCAGCTCGCGGAGAGCGCGTCATCAAATACAATCGACTCCTCGAAATAGAATCACATCTAACCTCCCAATGAGCAAGAAAAAAGTAGCCCTCCTCATCCTCGATGGTTGGGGTATCGGTCCAGATTATGAGGGCAATGCAATTAACAATGCCAAGACCCCCACACTAGACATGATTAGTCATGCCTTTCCTCGCACACAGCTGCAGGCTTCCGGTCAGGCAGTTGGTCTCCCAAAAGGCGAAAGTGGCAACACAGAGACAGGTCACTTAAATATCGGGGCAGGGCGAGTGGTCTATCAGGATCTTCCCAGGATCAACATGAGCGTATCCTCAGGGGACTTTTTCAAGAATGAGGCCTTGCTCAAAGCCGTCAATCATCAGAAAAAGCACGACTCCAACCTCCATCTTATTGGCATGATTGGCCAAGGTGGAGTCCACTCAGTCAACGAACATCTCTACGCACTTCTCCGGCTCGCAAAAGAGCAAAAGGTTAGTAAGCTCTACCTCCACCTCATCACTGACGGGCGTGACTCAGCTCCTGCCTCGGCCATCAACTATCTCCAAGAAGTCCAAAAGGAAATTAGTGATATCGGGGTAGGGGAGATCGCAACCGTCATAGGTCGCTACTACGCCATGGATCGTGACAAAAGATACGAGAGGACCCAGGTTGCCTACGATGCTCTCGTCGGGGGAGTGGGCGAAAAATCCGCAGATCTACTATCCACAATCAAGTCTCGCTACAGCAAAAAAGAAAACGATGAGTTCCTAAGACCCATCATTACCAATAGTCCCAGAATCAGCACTAACGACTCAGTCGTCTTCTACAACTATCGCATAGACCGCCCCAGGCAGCTCACAAAAGCTCTCACTCTTAATGACCAGGAATTTGCGACCCATATTGACTCATTTGATCCCAACGCAATCAAGTACCAGCCATCTCACCTAGAAGACTTGAGTGTCAGCAAGTTATTCTCTAGGCCCAACAGGCCAGAGAACCTATTATTCGTGACCATGACCGAGTACGAAAAAGATCTCCCAGTCGAGATTGCCTTTCCTCCCGAATATGTCGATATGCCACTCTCCAGAGTTATCGCCCTTAGCGGCAAAAGACAGCTCAAGCTAGCAGAGTCAGAAAAAGAGCGTTTCGTTACCTACTACTTTAACGGCCAGCGCGAGCTCAAGTTCCCTGGAGAAGACGTGAATATTACCTCTAGCCCCAAGGTACCCACCTATGACCTCCAACCAGAAATGTCAGGACGTGAACAAACCGACAAACTCCTCGCTGCCATCCGTGGCAATCGATATGACCTCATCGTCATCAACTACGCCAATCCTGACATGGTCGCGCACACCGGCGACTACCAGGCAACCATCAAGGCGTGCGAATTTGTTGACTCCTGGATCAAAGAGGTCTATCAAGAAGCAATCAAGCGTGATAACCTCACTCTCCTCATCACTGCAGATCACGGCAACGCAGAAGAACTCATCAACCTAAAGACGGGCGAAATAGACACCGAACACTCCAACTTCCCAGTCCCTTTCTATCTGGTTAGTAAGGAGTTTCACAATAAATCCAAAAAACTTAAACGAGGAGTTCTTGGAGACATCGCCCCCACTATTCTCAAAATCATGGGCATCAAAAAACCCAGCAGTATGGCTGGTCGTAGCCTGATCTAGCTCTGTTTCTTTTTTCTAGTTTTTTCTAGCACCAACACTATCTCTCCCTTGGGCTTCTGCTTACTATACTTATCTAGTAGTTCCTTAGCACTTCCCTCTACTCTCTCCTCGTACTGCTTGGTTAACTCGCGCATCAACACACAGTGAGTCTCATCTCCCATTACTTCTACTACCATCTCTAGATCTTTTGCCACTCTGTGAGGAGAAACATACATCACCACGCGCACTGAGCGCAGCTTTGCCATCATCTCATCTGCTTCTACTAGGATCTTCTTCGCTTTCCCCTTAGTCTTGGGCAAGAAACCTAGATAGATCGTAATCTCTCCGCCAATTCCAGAAAAGGGTAGGGCTGTAGTGAGTGCAGTCGGACCTGGGATCACCTCTACCGCTAGACTCTCGTCCAAGCATCCTCGTATTGCTCTGTACCCTGGATCAGAGATCGCTGGCATCCCGGCATCAGATACCAGTCCCACTTGCTCTCCGTCTTGCACCATCTTCACAATCTCAGCATAAACTCGATTCTCATTAAACTCATTGTACGCAATATACCTAGGCTTGTTTATCAAGAGTCCTCTCTTAATCAGGCTATTCACTAGTCTCGAGCTCACTCGGCTGTCCTCACAGAATAACACCTCAATCTTGCCCAGAGTCTCAATCCCACGCAGGGTGATGTCATCCAGATTCCCAATTGGTGTCCCGATTACATATAGTTTGCCTGTTTTCATACTTTCTACATTATACGCCATGCGTTATACTAACCCACATGGACTTCACCACTCTTGCCGCAACTGCCACCAGCTTCCCCTCACTCGCCACCCTTTCGCTACTGTCATTCACTGAGTCATCTTGTTTTATCATTCCCCCTGAGGTTCTCCTCATCCCGGCCGCCCTCGCCGCCCCCACCTATGCCATCTGGCTCGGCCTCCTCACTACAGTTACTTCAGTTATTGGCGCCCAGTTCGGATACTGGATAGGCAGTAAAGGTGGCAAACCACTTCTCAAAAAATACTTCAAAGAAGAGAACGTCGATAAGGTCAAAACACTATTCCATCAGTACGATGCCTGGGCTATTCTGGTCGCAGCCTTCACTCCCATCCCATTCAAGCTCGCCACCATCTCGGCAGGTGTATTTGATATTGACTACAGACGTTTCACCCTCGCCACCATCGTCGGCAGGGGCAGCCGCTACATGCTCATTGCCACCCTCCTTTTCCTCTACGGCGAGCCAGTCCAGGATTTTATCGAGCACGACCTCAACCGCTTTATGGGAATAGGCACGCTCGCTCTCATCGCAGTCCTAGTTCTTATCAAATGGGGCAAACCAGCTCTCGCAAAACTCATTATCAAAACTGATCCCATTAGCAAGCTCAAAAAACTTTTCTCTCGCTACCGCTAACCTCCACACTGACACACTGATTATTACTGCCCGAATTTTCGCACCAGCCCAACCACCTTACCCTGCACAGTTACATTCTTAGCAAATATCGGTCTCATGGTCGAGTTAGCAGGCTCCAATCTAACGCGAGTCGCCTCACGAAAAAACTTCTTGAGAGTAGCCAGACCATTGTCCAAGAGTGCTACTACAATATCACCATCCTCAGCATCAGTCTGCTCCTCAATCACGACAAAGTCTCCGTCCAGGATCCCTTCCTCGATCATTGAGTCACCTCTCACCTGGAGAGCAAAAGATCTTTTTTTACCAGATAGCATCGATGAGCTTACCTTGATCTTCGCATTTGGGTCAGTGATCGGATCTATTGGACTACCTGCCGCAATCATGCCAAGGATCGGGAGCTCTATCCCATCCACTATCTTCCCCAATGCCGAATCAACTAGCTCCAGGCCGCGTACGGCTCCTGCATACTTCTTGATCACGCCTTTTTTTACTAATGTCGCAATATGCTCATGCACTGTAGCCAGAGATGACACACCAAGTGAGTCCGCGATCTCCTGAAGGGTAGGGGAACTGCCATATTTCTGGATATATTGGGAGATGTAGTCAACTATTTGTCTCTGTCTCCTGTATAGTGTAACTGGCATATTTACCTTTCAAAATTAACTAATATAACTTATTGCTCTAACCAAACAATACCCAAATTAACCCACCATGTCAATACCCAACATACATTCTCATTTCCGTATTCTTGTTTGTTTTTTGTTATTTATCGTTTACCTATCATTTCCCTCATCCTCCCTTGCAGGCTCCGAATTCTCGACCGAGTTTAACTCTGACTACCAGATTAGCCTCGATGGCATAACCCAAGTTACACACGAGATCTCGATCACCAATCTTCTCTCACATATCTACACTACCGAATACACAGTGCTCGTGAGCTCCCCTAATATTCAAGATGTAGTGGTCAGTCAAGATGATCAGACCATCGACTCCATTACGCAGTCAAACGATCGCACCACCACTATTACACTCAAGAACCTCATCCCAGTTATCGGCCAGGGACAGACCAGTACTCTCAAGATCTCCTACACCACTTCTGATATAGCCGAGATCCTCGGCAAAACTCGCTCCATTAACATCCCTAGACTCACCAAGGCAAACGAAGCCAGCAAATATTCTCGCACTATCAGGGTCCCAGCTAGTCTTGGCGCACCTAGCGCCCAATACCCAGAGTCTAGCTCCATCACCACTGATGAGGGGACTCAAGAGAGTATCCTTACTTATCATGGGCATCCAGGCAAGAGTCTCACGATCCTCTTTGGCCAATCAGAATACTACCAACTAGATCTCATATATCAGATCACCAACCCCACTCTCTCTCCAGGCCCTACCGAGATCGCGCTCCCTCCTGACACTCCCTACCAAACAGTCATCCTTAACTCAATCACTCCTGCCCCAACCAGAGTCCACCGGGACCTTGACGGCAACTGGCTCGCCAGCTACAACCTCGACCCCAATCAAACGCTAGAAATAGACGCCTCCCTCTATCTCGAAGTCTTCCCACTCCCTCAATCTAACTCAACACTCACAAACGCAAAAGCACTCACGAAAGAGCAGGAATTCTGGGAGGCAAAAGACTCAGTCATCACCGAGCTAGCTGACAAGCTAGGCACTCCCGAAAACATCTATAACTACCTCACCACCAACCTAACCTACGACTACTCCCGGCTAAGCACTCCCTCTCGCCTTGGCGCAAGCGCCGCTCTCACTAATCAGTCATCCGCGCTCTGCACAGAATACACTGACTCATTTATCACCCTCACTAGGGCACTCAACATTCCTGCTCGTGAGGTTCAGGGCTATGCCTACACAGGTAGTGGTAATCTTCGCCCCCTCGGAGTCGCAACAGCCGATGTCCTACATACCTGGCCAGAATACTACTCAGAAAAAGACTCTACCTGGGTTCAGGTGGATCCAACCTGGGGTCACACAACAGGTGGAATCGATTATTTTCATAAGCTCGACTTCAACCACCTAGCCTTTGCTATTCACGGACAGGAGTCTAGCTACCCACTCCCTGCTGGTGCATATAAAAAGGACCCAGCTCTCTCCACCATTACCGTAACTCTCACCAACGAACTACCAGAAAAAATAGAAAACCTGGTTGAAACTCAGCAAGATGGGGAGACTATTATCAAGAATCTTGGCAACACCAGCATCGTTGATCCCGTGCACGGCTATCTCCCTCCGTACGGCGAGCTCCTAATAGCTGACTCCGCTTTCGTTAGCCCAGATCTAGTTCCCAATCTCTATCCCTGGCTCTTGCTCACCCTGATCATTGTTATTGTTTTTACCCTTATCCACAGAAAGAAAAAATCCACTAGCAGATAATTACTTTTTCCACTATACTAACCCTATGCACACACTCATTACTCGCATTCTCGCTACCACTATCTCACTGTTTTCTGCCAGTTATTTTATCGCTGGCTTCCAGATTAACAACTCCTGGCAGTCATACCTCATGGCAGGACTCGTCTTCATTATCTTCAACGCGATCGCTAGTCCCATCATCAAGCTACTCTTACTCCCCATCAACCTCCTCACCCTCGGCCTCCTTCGTTGGCTCACCAACGTCCTCGTGCTCTACCTCTTTGATATCCTCTACACAGGAGTCACAATCTCTGGATACGACTTCCCCGGACTCACCTCCAACGTGATCTCACTCTCCCCCAGGCATCTCTCCCTCTTCTGGACCCTAGTTCTCTCCTCCTTCGTCATCTCCCTTACCTATTCCCTCGTTAGCTCCCTTTTTCACACAGATTAGGCCAAACTCCTATATAATAACGCTCATGCTTAACATCACCCAAATCATTCTTGCCATTTTCCTCACTACCATCATTATCCTCCAGTCCAAAGGTGGTGGGCTAGGTTCTGCCTTCGGAGGTAGCGCGAGCTATCACACCAAGCGAGGTGCAGAAAAATCACTCTTTGCCCTCACGATCATTACCTGTATCGTTTTTGTTACAGTCGCCTTTTTTAACGCAGTTAGTTAACCGCCAGTAACTATGTTCAAGTCACTCCGCCGCACATATTGGGTAGTTCAGGAGTTCTCACGTCGCCACCACAAAGTCGTCACTCGCACTATTACAGCCGTCATCGCACTCTCTCTGCTGGTTGCAGTCTTTATCCGCTACATTCCCACTCCTCGCAAACACCTCCGGATTGGCCTCGTTGGCAAATTTACACAAGAATCACTCCCTCTAGAGATCCGCTCACTCATTAGTGCCGGTCTGGTCACCATCAACTCAGAAGGAGATCCAGAGCCAGCTCTAGCCTCTGACTGGAAAATAGAAGAAGATGGCAAGAGATACATCTTCGCACTCGACAGCTCGCTCAGGTGGCACGGTGGAGCAAAGATTATTGGTGAGGATCTGGCCTACAACTTCCACGACGTCGAGGTCACGACCACCGACGACTCCATTACCTTTGATCTCCAGGATCCCTTTGCTCCCTTCTTCCACGCAGTCGCTAGACCCGTCATGAAAGACGGGGAACTCGGGGTAGGGGAGTACACTCTGGCCAAAACCAACGTCTACTCCGGTATTCTCCAGTCTGTTGTTCTGGTCTCAGAGACTACCAAACGCACTTATAAGTTCTACCCCACAGAAAACAGCGCCATCACTGCCTTCCAGCTAGGTGAGGTAGACCTTTTAACGGGGCTCTCCTACATCCCTGACTCACTCTCCAGTGATCCTGCCATCACTATTGAGAATAATACCCTCGACTCCAAGATCGCTGTCATCTTCCTCAATAACAACGACAACACGCTCCTGGGCAAGCCCACCAGGCAGGCACTCGCATACGCCGTAGAGGACAAAACATTTGACCATGACCGCGCCACTAGTCCGATCTCCGAAGATTCCTGGGCATATAATCCGCTAGTCAAGAAATATGAGTTCGATCTAGAGAGAGCGCAATCGCTTCTCAAGCAGGACTTCCCAGAGCCTTCCGAGGTCGTGATCGAGCTCAAGACCATGCTCCAGTATCTTGACCAGGCAGAAGCCATCGCAGACAATTGGCGCAACAATCTCGGGATCCAAGTTGATGTCAAGGTAGTTACCAGTATCACTAGCGATTATCAGGCATTCCTCGCCGACTACGCACCTCCCAAGGATCCTGACCAGTACACGGTCTGGCACTCCACCCAGGCTACCAACTTCACCCACTTCAATAATCTTAAGGTAGACAAACTCCTCGAGGACGGCCGTCGCATTCTCGATAAAAAGTTGCGCAAAGAAATCTACCAGGACTTCCAGCGCTTTCTTCTCGAGGACTCACCCGCGATCTTCCTATTCCACACCACTTCCTACGACATTTCTCATTAAATACACCAAAACAACATTATCTCCTCTTCGAGAGATTGCCTACCTCTGACTCTATCATGATATGATAAGCACATATAATCATGAAACTCATTACCCAACCTATTACGATCTCTCAATTAACCAAAGAAGCACATCAACTTTTTGGAAACTTAATCAAAGTAGTTGTCGATATAAAAAAAGAAATTATTGTCATCAATGCAGAACTACACTCAGATCAAGAAGCCTTCTTACTTAAACAAGGATCAGAACAAAAAAATCTCTGGGGACTCAATCTCTATCCAGATTTATACAACAAAGATGATTTTCTCGAATTTGACTCAATGATCAACCTACGACCATCACAAAACAATCATACACGCAGTGTTGACAACTTAGATATTCAGGAGCAAATCAGAAATATTATTCAGACATTAATTATTGACTAAACATGCAATCAGTTCAACACCCCAATCTAATGTCTGGTCGATGGCAAAAGCTTTCTTTTTGTGAACAAATGGCCAATATCGGCAGTGAAATCGAAAGAACTATTAAATGGCGCAACAAAGATCACCCCGATTATGCCAATCAAGCCTTTGAGAGAGGACTAGAGCTGCTAGCTCTCACGATCAATTCACAAACACAGTACTCTAAGCTCAAAGAGCTTACCAGACTCAGAGAGTGTTTATTAGATTTTTTTCTGGGTAATAATCAATACCACTCCACTCAAGAATCATGGCAAAAATATTTCTACAACTTCAATTATTTAGCGCGAAAATAATTTTTCCTCACACCCCAACACCCCTGGGATTATCTGCTAGAAGCCAAAAACGAGAGCAAAATTTGCAAAAAATCAGAGAAATGTGCAATTCTGGAGCGGGTAACGGGAATCGGACCCGTATTTGCTACTTGGCAAGCAGCTGTTCTATTGCAAATAGCGATAGCTATGTACAAAACAGTATTCACGGAGGTGAATTCTCTAGCAAACAAGCATGCCTGGTCTCCGCAACAGCGGAGCATGCTTACCATTGAACGATATTTGTGAAACAAATCCTCAGAAGATAATCGAGAGTCATTATATAAGAAAGTTAGAACCCATTTTATAGAGAAATCATAGACCTCACAAACTCACAAAATGGAACCCGCCGACGACCCACGCATCTTGCGTGGGATCACACGCCTGTATTGACCCCGCCAGGAGCGGGGTTGTCTCTCCTACTCGCAGTATCTGTATTTGGGCCCCACCGCGAGATCCTGTTTACTGTATTGTGGCGAGCAGGAGAGACTTTTCAGGCGTGTGCTGGTCGTTTTACGACCTCGTCGGCGGGAAATCTGCAACCTGACATGGCGGATTCCTTCCCCACACCCCTCCCTCCGCCATGTCAGCAGGGGGACAGCACGTGACGGATGACCCGATACCATCCGTCACGAGAAATATTTTGAAAATTTGTATATAATAATATTATGAAAACAGCAATTTTGATACATGGCACATGTGACAAAGCAGAGTATTTTGATGATCAATATCCATCACTTTCAAATAGCCATTGGTTTCCATGGCTACAAAAGCAATTACTAATTCAAAATATACCTACACAAACTCCAGAAATACCAAGTGCATATGATCCTCAATATGATATATGGAAGCAAGAGTTTGAGAGATATCCCATAGATAGAGAATCCATTTTAGTCGGGCACAGTTGTGGAGGCGGGTTTCTAATTAGATGGCTTGCTGAAAACAAAGCTAGGGTTGCTAAGGTTGTGTTGATTGCTCCTTGGCTAGACCCTGATAGAACAAAGACTACTGATTTTTTTGACTTTGTGATTGACCCACAGCTTATTGAAAGAGTTGGCGAACTACATCTTTTGGCTTCTGAGGATGACGATTTAGATATCCACCAATCAGTTAAGATAATTACCAAAGCATTGCCCGCTATAAAACTGCACAACTTTAGTGACATGGGTCACTTTACATACGGGCAAATGAAAACTGAAAAATTCCCTGAACTATTAACTATCTTGATAGGAGATGGAAATGACTAACGGAACATTAAATAGAGTCACGATCAAAACCACCAAAGGTGAAGTGTTAAAAGGAATGGTATTAGGCAAAAAAGAAAAGAGTGGAAAACAACCAGCAATCTTGGTAATTCATGGATGGACAAGTCAGATGGCTCGTTATCCCGAGAGACTTGCTCCGGCACTAGAACAGGGGTATGTGTGTGTATTTTTTGATATGCGAGGGCATGGAGAAACTGGTGGAGATCTATCCAATTATTCTCGCGAAGATCATTTCAATGATTGTTTAGCGGCGTATGATTTTATGATTAAACTTCCGATGGTTGATACAGAAAACATATCTGTATTTGGCTCAAGTTATGGTGGTTATATGGCCAGCATTCTCTCTGAAAAGCGTACTGTTCACAATCTTATCCTAAAGGCTCCAGCTCAATATCCGGATGAAGGATGGCAAGAACCCAAACTTTCACAAGTAAAAGATCAAGTTGGAGGGTACAGATTAGAACATCACACCACACAAGATAATATGGCTCTCAAAGCGATTAATTTGCATGTAGGCAGATTATTAATTATTGAATGTGAGAATGATGAGCAAGTTCCGAAACAAGTAATGGATGATTATCGCGAGTTTATTTCAACAGAATATGATTACGAGTTGCTAGAGGGATCTGATCATGCGTGCAAGCTTCCAGGAATGAATGACTTATTCATAGAGAGAATGGGTGACTGGTTAATTAAATTACATGAGGAAACTTATCATGACTAGTCTTACACTAAACACATCAGACGGGTTTGTTTTATCTGTTGATTATGAAAAAGTTGAAGAATCAACACAAGTAGTTATATTCGCTCATGGAATGACTGTAAATATGGATGATGAAGGAATTTTTGTAAAGGCTGCTCGGAAACTCAAAGATTTGCATATATCTACCATAAGATTTGATTTTCGTGCACATGGTAAGAGCACTGGTAAATCAGAAATTGATTTTACTATCTCAGGAGAACTGATTGATCTAGACACCATAATGAAGTTCGTTCAGGATGAGGGATATAAAAAGATTGGTCTTGCTGGGGCAAGTTTTGGAGGTGGGATATCAGCATTATATGCTGGTGAACATGCCACTGATATCGATGCATTGGTTTTAGCTAATCCGGCTTTGGATTACAAAAAATGCTTCTTAAACCCCACTACTACATGGGCAAGAGAACATTTTTCAGATTTGGACGAGAGACTAAGTAAAGATGGAATGATCAAGATAGGTAGTCGTCAATTTGGAGCAGGTGCGAAACTGTTTGAAGAAATGAAGGAGTATTTCCCACATCGGAAACTATCTGCATATAACAAACCACTCCTGATCGTGCATGGAACGAAAGATAGTAAAGTCGCATACGATGATGCCTATGAGGTATATCAACAACTAGACAATCCACTTAAGCGTTTTGAGACAATTGATGGGAGCGAACATGGCTTTCATGGTGAACAATACGAAAACAGAGTTACACGAATGATTGCGGATTTTTTCAAAGAACAGCTATAAAGATATGAATTATTGGCAATACTTTAAAGATTAGATAGCAAGTAATAAAATTTCAGGGTTTCATCTTTCTCCAATATTTTATGTAAGCATACTGTAAGGCATATTGCTATTTTGTGTAGTAAAATGATTTGAGTTGATGTGGTAGCCGAGTGGCTCAGGCGCTCTACTGAGGGGTACCCCTTTTTTAGACACGCAGTCTATCACTCGTAGTTGTTAAT
>CAXCDZ010000012.1:0-16211 GCA_963981525.1 uncultured bacterium
CACCTAGTGTGAAGAATGATGAACTCGGTGTCTAGTTTTTGGGGTACCTGTCAATGCTGGTTTGTGACATCCAGAGTATGATCTCATATCTAACGCAAAAATAACTTCTAGTAATTTGTAAAAATTTATGTGATTTGTTTCTATTTCTAGCTGGTTAATAACATTTTTACTCGAATGATCACTATCATAGAAACTGCTCTCCCATTTTTCTTTTATTCCATAAAACTGACAAAATTCACTTATACTTTCAGGAGTTAAACATTTATCGATGTGTCCTAAAACATTTAATATTCGTGTCTTAAATTTGCCAAAAATACTTTCTGCTGATTCAGAAGAAGTGATTGACCACCTTCGATCAAATTCTTGCATTTTTGTTTTTAGACTTTTCATAATTATCTTCTTGCTGTTATTTTCCCACTCATTAATTTTGGCAGTATTATATCGCGAGTTTTCGAGAGTGTTTGGATTTGTTTAACATTCATTGCAATTTTACTTGTGGTTTTATCCGCTATTTTTGAGAACTTAATAACTAGATCTTTATCATTTGGCAATACTATTTCATAATTTATAATAGCTTTTTTTGATAAATGTAAGACTGTCGTTCCATTGGAATAACCAACGCAGTGATGCTTAAAATATCTTGTTTTCATAAGATAATACAAGAAAGATTTGGTCATCCAATCTTGCGATGGCTCAACCTTTACAAGATCCATAGTAATGTACATTTTACTAAACCCAGCATTGTCAAAAATTATTGCAGGGTTGCCTAACACATCTGCATCTTGCGTTAAGTCTGTATGAGCAACAATTAAATCTCCAATTTGAACCTCCTGAGACTCCTTTGGACTTCCTTTAAATGACTTGAACCCGCGCGTTTGAAATCCTCCATGGCGGTTAAAGCTTTTTAGAGTTACTAGCGCTTTTTCACTACGCTCAACAAGTTCTTTACCTTTATATGAATATCCATTCACAGTTTTGACATATTCAGATAATGAATGCACCCTCCATCCCTCTGGCAATTCCTCTGGTTTGCTGACGGAGTATTTGCCGAACCATTCGTGGAAGATGGTCTGGGCGGTGGCCTCCAGTGTCTTGTTCTGTTCTCTGAGGAGCTCGATCTTGTCGTCGAGGGAGGAAAGGATACTGGCTATTTGTTTTTGTTGTGGGAGAGGAGGTATGAAAAATTGGTAGTTTCTTAATTGTGCTAAAGAAACATTTTTTATCGTACTGCCATTTGCATTTCTTGATATATCATACTGAAATTTGTGATCTAGCATTAAATAATAAATGTAATCCTTGCTAATAGTATCCTTGATATTTAGATAAGCAGCGCTTTTGCCCAAAATGCATTTTTCATTATTATATTTTGCTAAATTACCAATTGTCCCATTTATAGAAAGAAGTATTGTGTTTTTACCAATATCTTTTTTGTGTTTTTGAAGTTGCTGTTCGTTAACTTTTTTTGTATCAGCTTTTATAATAAGTTTGCCATCTTTAATATTGTTACCGTTAACAAAATAGTACTCCCCATTAACTGAGTAGATTGGAGTGCCGTGTAGACCATCGCCTATTTTTTCACAGACTTCCCCTAGAGTCGTCTCTGTCCATCCATCTGGTATTGGTGTGGTGTTGTTAGTCATGTGTTTTTTAGCTCTTCTGATTCTTTCTAGCTATTATTTGAGAAAAATAGCTTGTTTTGTGCCTGGTAGAACAAACCTCTTCTAATCTCTTCTAGAATTTTAATATTCAGATTCATAGTGTGTATTAGAAGACGCGCCTTTCATTCTAATAAGACCCAAGTCAACCATTTCTTTGAGATCTGTGTTAATTGTAGGTCTGGATAAATCTGAAAAAAGATCTTTGGCGATGCTTGCTGTCAAGTAATTACTATCTTGAAGTACATTCCAAAACTTTAGCTGCCGATAGTTTAACTTGAGATAATCACTGCCTAGAAGGATAACCTTAAAAGAATTTGATGAGTTTTTGAAAAGTGGCTCAACTAAGCCCCATCTATTCATTTCAGAATAGATCAAATCAATACCACGACCAAACTCCTCCATATAATCCATATCGCGCATAACCTTAGAGATAATTCCATTTCTACTGAATTGAGCAGCCTGGATGTTGCTAACAGTAACACCTGGTGGCAAAGTGCCTGGGTTAGATACTTCTATGCGGTCCTTAAAAACTGCTATCTGCACATATGTTCCTGTGTTTGAATAGTCTCTATGAATAAGAGCATTAACCACGATTTCTCTTAGCGCTAACTCTGGATATTCATATTTTTCAATTCTCTTTGATTTAACAATTTTTGCTTCAGTTCGAATAGATCTAAGAATAAATGCCAAGGAAGCATCTACCTGTTCATCTAATGTTCCATCAATATCTTTTTTATCTACAATTTTTGAGGAATGTGTTTTGCCGGCATAGTTGACACATCTAACGATATATCTAGAAAATGGCTCGGCTTCTTGAGGGTTAGTTTTGGCAAAAATCATTGCCCCAGCTAAAGTTGGATGAAAGTTTGATTCACTTTTTTGCAGCAAGCCTATATTGGCAAGTGTGACAGAAATATCAACATCAGTTGAATATTTTCTATTTCTTTTTTTTGCGCTGGCATCTAGAAATGACTGTAGCTTGTTGTGATCTAGATAATCAACAGATAGGGAATTAAAAACTGTTTTGTCATAATTATATGCAGGAGAATAGCGAAGAAATGAACGCAACTCTGCTTCAGAAATTGACTGATTACTGTTTCCTATACGAATATATGATCCTTTGTCCATCCCTAATTTTTTATAGAAGCAAGGCTTGTTTTCTTTTTCTGTCTCAGATATTTCCAAAGTTAATAACTCGTGTCCTCTAACATTAACTACACTGAGAGTGTAGCCTGCCTTATTCTGAATTGATTGCTCCATTAACTGAACAATTTTTTCTTGTAGAGTTTGGACATCAAGCCCTCCAACTATTTTTATTTCTCTATCTGGAGCTGGAGTTTCTTGAATGCCAAAGACAATGATTCCACCATTAGGGCTATTAGAAAAAGCGGAGATAGCTTTCCATAAATTTGATGGAATTCCTGAGCGGGCATCTTTGAATTCTATATCGCTTGATTCTGATTTTTTGTCTACAGCTTCTTCAATAATTTTTTTAAGTTTGCTGGCATTCATATTTTGAACCCAATCTTTTTGAGCTGTTTGCGGATCTCAGTATTCATTTCCTGCTCCTTCTCCATTTGTTTTGCCATAGTTGCTGTGAGATCTGCCATCTTGTTCTCGAATGGGATGCCGTCATCTACCTCGTCGGGGATGCCGACGTATCTACCTGGGGTCATGACGTAGTCGTGTTTGGCAATCTGATCTAGTGTGGCTGAGCTGCAGAATCCTTTGACATCCTCATACTCACTACTACCCTTTCGCCAGTTATGGTAGCAGGTCGTGATCTGATCGAGATCCTCCTGTGCGAACTCTCTGTGGACTCTATCTTTCATGTAGCCTAGCTCGGAGGCATCGATGAAGAGGATTTCATGACCCCTCTTCCTATCACCATTACTGCCAGCCTGTTTGCGGGAGAGAAACCAGAGGGTAGCGGGAATGCCGGTGTTATAGAAGAGTTGCTTGGGGAGGGCGACGATACAGTCAACGAGTCCAGCCTCAACCATGCTCTGCCTGATCTTGCCCTCACCTGAGGTGTGGGAGGAGAGGGAGCCGTTGGCGAGCACTAGCCCCATGACTCCGTTGGGCTTGAGATGATAAACCATGTGTTGCATCCAGGCGTAGTTGGCATTATTCTTGGGTGGGAGGCCGTACTGCCAGCGAGCGTCGTTCTGGAGGATCTCGTGTCCCCAATCACTCTGATTAAATGGAGGATTGGCAATGATGTAATCTGCCTTGAGGTCGGGGAGTGCATCGTTGAGAAATGATCCCTCACTGTTCCATTTGATCTGTGAGCCATCTAAGCCTCGAATAGCCATGTTCATCCTGCATAGTCGGTAGGTGGTCTGATTACTCTCCTGGCCGTAGATGGAGATGTCCTCGACCTTGCCACTATGTTCTCTGACGAATTTCTCACTCATCACGAACATTCCACCACTACCACAGGCTGGGTCATATACTCTACCCTGATATGGCTCGATCATCTCGACTAGGAGCTTAACAATGGACTTGGGTGTGTAGAACTGACCACCCTTCTTACCCTCGGCGTTGGCGAACTCGCCCAGGAAATACTCATAGACTCTACCTAGGATATCCTTTGATCTAGCGGCCTCGTCACCGAGGGCGATGTCACCGATGAGATCGATCAAGCTACCGAGCGCGGTCTTATCTAGATTGGGCTTGGCGTAGACTTTGGCCAAAATATTCTTGAGAGTTGGGTTCTCCTTCTCAATAGCCTCGAGAGCGTTATCTAGATCTTGACCGATGGTGGGTTGTTTGGCTCGTGAGTGGAGATATGACCAGCGCGCGGTAGTGGGCACCCAGAACACGTTCTCGGCTCTATACTCATCCTGATCTTCTGGATCGGCACCGTCATACTGACCCTCTCCTTTTTCTAGTTTGGCATGGAGCTCCTCGAATGAGTCGGAGATGTATTTGAGAAATATTAGACCTAGGACAATGTGCTTATATTCGGCGGCGTCGATGTTCTTACGGAGTTTGTCGGCGGCCTTGAAAAGCTGAGTTTTGAATTTACTGCTTACTACCTTTTTTTGTGCCATATTTTTCCGCCTTCCTTTGCTAGTAACTACCTGGATGAGTCGTAGTGGTGTTATCTTACCTTGTTTCTTGACTATTTGTAGGAAGATTGGCGGTGACGGATGCGCATGATTAGAATGCAGAGCTCCTTGTGGTAGACGCGGTAGAGGATGCGGTAGGGCCAGACGTAGATCTTGTAAGCGCCTTTGAACTTGCCACTGAGCGGTTCTCCAAGGAGAGGATTGACCGCCAAGAGGAAAATCTGATTATTTACTTTGTTTTTTATTCTTTGGGGTAGTTTGCGAAAGCTTTTTCTTGCCTCGTTGCTTAGTTGTATGTTGTACGACATACTCGCCTCCTTTCTCCGCTACTACGTAACCTTCTTCTTTGAGAAAATCATCAAATGAGATGTAGTTGCTAAAGTCGTCTGTGCGAACGGCTTCGTCGGCTTCGGCGATGAGCTCGGGTAGGTCTGGGTCTTCGGTGAGAGACTCGATCGTAGATTGAATATTTTCGTATTCTTTGGCAGAGAGTATGACAGCCTTGGATTTGCCGTTCTCGGTGAGGATGTAGTGATTGCCTGGTCGCTGAACATCCTTGGTGAGATCAAAGATGCGACGACGAGCCTCTGTCGTGCTAATGATGTTTTGTGTGTTAGTCATATATGTACGTTATCATGTACGCATTATTGTGTCAACTGGCCTTGTTCTCGGAGAGAGCGGTGGGAAGTGGAGGTGAGGATGAGGTGGTCGATGAGCTCGATCCCGAGGAGTAGGCCTGCTTTGTGGAGTTTCACTGTAACGGCGCGATCTTCGACTGATGGTTCGATATCTCCAGAGGGATGGTTGTGGGCGACGATGATACTGGCGGCATTGTGGATGAGAGCGGGGGCGAAGACCTCTCGCGGGTGGACGAGGGAAGCGGTGAGGGTGCCGATGGAGATGGTCTCCTTGTGAATGAGTTGGTTGCGGGCGTTGAGGTAGAGGGAGACGAAGTGCTCCTTCTTCTTATTGCGCAGACTGGTGAGTTGATCGAGAGAATCCTGAGGAGAACTGAGAATGGGGAGAGTGTTGTCGAATGACTGAGTGGCGCGACGGGTGAGCTCAAAAGCGGCGAGGATGGTGGTGGCTTTGCCAGTGCTAATTCCTTTGATCTTCTTGAGTTGGTCGAGAGTGATGTCTAGAAGTTTGGTGAGTTTGTGCTTGCGGAGAATGTTGCTTGCGATGTCGAGGGCGGACTGCCCTGCCCTACCAGTACGGAGGAGAATGGCGAGAAGCTCGCGATCGGTGAGATTGGCGGAGCCTCGTTCCAGCAACTTCTCGCGAGGGCGAAGGTGTGTGGGGAGAGACTTGATGCTGGGCATTACTGCCAGTTTAGCAGATTGCTTGATTCATGGGTTTATTGCTTTTTTATCTTTTTCTCAATCTTTTTTTGGAGATTCTTTACTGTATCTAGATATGATAGCTCTACTGGTGAGAGTGTTTTTGCCTGATATTTGCGATATTCTTTTTCAGCTTTTTCGATGGCTTCTTTATGACTTACTTCCCCAGCATTAAGTAAGACTCCCTTACCATAATCACTTAATAGATTATCAAGAGCTTTGATGTGTTCTGCCATCTTCATCGTTTGTTTATCCATAGCGCGTAACTCCGCCAATTCAAAATATGCAGAAACAAGTCGATTTAGTTTTTCAAGTTCTTCGGCAGTCAAGTAATTTTTGGCAATACGCACTTCTTCTAAAGTCGGCAGATCACCCGCAAAAACGGTCAAACCCATAAATTCTTTGTCACTTTTGAACTGTCAAGAATTCCTTGACAGTTGCTTCCATTGTTAACTCTTCTTCCTCAAAAATATTCTTAATGTGAAGACTGATATTTTGCTTTGTTGTTGAAAAAAGCTCGGACAATTGCAATTGAGTCAGCCATATTGTCTCATCTTCAAATCTAACCTCTACTCTATCTTCGTAGATAATTATCTGATTACCTGCTTTGCTATTTTTCATACTATCTATCACCTTCTATATTTATATTACCCGAATAGTGCACGAAGTCAAGTTGCGGGGCGAAGGTGTGTGGGGAGAGATTGGATGCTGAGCATTAGAGCAATAATAGCAGATTGGCCAACCTGTGTGATTTTATGTATGATCTATTTATGAGTATCATGGAGGGTATAGAAAAATATCAAGCTAAAATGACTACACAAACTATGGGAGTTGGAGCTGAGGCAGCTATTGCAACACCATTCAGTGATCTTCCGATGTCAAAAAGATTTACCGCACAAGAACGTAGGGCTAGGTGTATTCTAATAGAATCTGGGGCAAGCCCAGCTGAGTTGGAAGCGAAGTTTCCTAGCAAGATATAGATTCACTACTGCTTATCAGACTGCTCCTCGATGGCTCGTGCGACACTGGGGCTGTTGGCAGTTAATTTCTTGATTGAGAGATCAGTGGCCTTGTTATTGGCGAGCCTGAGATTGTTGTCAGACTTGAGCAGATTCTCCTTGACCTTATTCAACTGATCGATTGTTTTGTCTATTTTTTCTATTGCCTCTGAGAACTGACGGGAGGCCAGGTCGTAGTTGCGGGCAAACCCAGCCTTGAACTCGTTCATCTCACTCTCAAAGTTGGCCACATCGATATTCTGGTTGTTGAGCTCCTGGATCTGGCGCCTAAGCTCCTGCGACTTGATGTTACCCTGCCTCAGAAAGCCAATAATAGTAATAAAGTGCTGCGGACGGATCGAGTACATGTGGGAGTACTCGTGGACTGTGACGATATCGTCGTATAGCTCATTGTCTTTTTCTAGCAAGCTGACTAGAACTGCGAACTCACATTTCTTTTCCCTGCGATCCTTGTCGAGCTTTTTGTAGAAATCCTTATTTTTGTGTTTCGTGGCGGTAGTCTCATCCTCGTTTTTCATCTCGAACATGATGGAGAGGATCTCGTTACCATCCTCATCATGCTCACGGTAGATGTAGTCCCCCTTGGTCCCTCCGGAAACTGTGTTATCCTTCTCAAACTCTGCGTTGGGGAAGGCAATTGAGCGGATTTTGTTAAACTCGTTCTCACAGTGGAGCTCGAGTGATTCTCCCATCATCTTGGTGCTCATTCTGGTGCGCATTTCTTTGAGAGAGATCAGGGCTGTTTCGCTGGAGCTTAGCTGGTGTTTGATGTTGCTGATCTCGAGCTCTTTGTCACTGAGGTTCTGACGGTAGAGATCCTCTGTCTTTTTCTGTTGTTCTAGGACCTCTAGCTTGACCTCTGATTGGGTTTGTTTGGCGATGGAGTCTAACTTGGAGCTAAGAGCCACTATCTCCTGCTCTTTTTCTGTGATCTTATCCTGGGCACGTTTGATGATTTCTTGCTCTCTGAGTTTTGCTTCGAGATGTTTTTCTCTCTCGATATTTTCTTTTTCCTTTTTCAGTTGAGCGTTAAACTCATTCATCTTGATGGATTTGACGATGCTAGTGATAGCGGACTTGTCGATATCTACCTCGTGGATCGAGCTAAGATCAATCAGATCGCCCTTGCTGGCATCTTCTTGGAGGACAAGGGTGTTCTGGTCTTGGATCGAGACTTTGATAGTGCGGCTCATAGCTTGATTCCCTGAACTTTTTCAATAAGGATGGGTTTGAGGTCTTCCCAGGTGAGATCCTGGTGCATACGCGGCATGGGCTGAGCGTCGGCGTCTGCAAAGTAGATTAGTGATTTGAGAAGGTGAGGAAGATTATAATCTGTGTCTGAATATTTTTTGGCAAGACTATCAAGTAGCTCGGATAATGAGTATTTTTGAAGTAGAAAATGGAGATCAATAAAATCTTTTTTGCTTCCACGCATACCAATAGTCTGGATCTTGGTGCAGGCAATATCGAGAACAGAACTGAGAGCAAGAGTGTTCCAGGTGACTGTTGGTTCGATGAACTTGTATGGGTAGTGGAGAAACTGAAGTTTGACACCATTTAAGTATGTGTTGAGAGTACCTTCTTTGACCTCTAGACTCTCTAGTTTGCCTAATGGACTCAGTTGAGACTGAAGATGGCGTGGATCAAAATCTTTTTGAGAAAAAAAGTCCAGATCTTCGGACTCTCTATGACCTAACTGGAGTGAGAGTGCAGTACCGCCTGAGAGGTAAAAATCTGCAAGAAAACTGGAATTGTTAGTAGTGAGTAGCTTGACTAACTGAGCAGTGCTGTCGGGTAGTGTTTCTGGATAAAAGGCCTGAGTCATGAGAGATATACTTTCCAAAAATTTGCTGATTTGGGAGATAGTTTGTAATCTGGGAGTGAGTTGAGAATAGAATCGCGAGTGGTACTACTTAGCAACCAGTGAACGGCTGGAGAATCGCCTCGTTCGAGAATGGTCTCTGTAATATAGTCCTGGTGAGTATCCCATGATAGCTCTGAGAGGTCGTCTCCCCAGAAATATTTGGTTACGCTAGCGGGTATGTTGGTCACGAGTCTATTATACCAATTTTGCTGACAAGATTCTGTCCAGACGAAAGACTCGGTAGTCACGCCTGAGCTCGTCGTACGCGTTGACGCCGATAAATTCGTGACCCTTAAATGACTGCTTGGTAATGGTGCTGGGGAGGATGGTGCGAGTGGAGGCGACGTCGCTGCCTTTGAGATAATTGATCTGAACCTGAGTCTCGTTGGTAATGGCCTGCTCGATCACAGTTCTTATCTCCTGGACAGACTGCTTGCTATGGGCGAGGCCGTATTTGAGACCTGTGAGCCAGCGAGTGACGGCGTAGTCCATCAGGACATGCCTCTTGCTGAGTGGCCTCTTGAGAATGATCCCTCCGAGAGTAGTGGCCCGAGAGAGTGCGACATAGGTCTGGCCATGGGCGAAGCTGGTGGGGAGATCGATCACGACTTTGTCAAATGTCTTACCCTGACTCTTATGAATAGTAATACTCCATGCCAAAATGAGAGGGATCTGGGTGTAGGTGCCGACGGTCTTACTGTTGATCCTGTGCTTGATCTTGGAATAGGAGAACTCGTACATCTCCCAGGTATACTCGCTAATCTGGACTGTGTCACCGGTCTGGAGAGTGACGGTGACCATGGGCTTGCCCTCGTCTGTTCTGCCGATTTCCTTGACTCTGCCAACCGTACCATTAATGTATTTGCCTCTCGGATCATTGTGGGTACACATGACCTGTGCGCCTATTTTGAGGGTGAGATCCGCAGAAGCCGGTTCTGTGCGACGGGGGAAGTCACCGGAAGAAGAGGCGTGAAAAGTCTGCTCTATATCATCCAGTTCTTCGAGCATGACTGCGTTATAGACACTGGACGCCCTATTGGTGCCTGTGAGGTGGACCGTGTACTCGGCCGCGGGAGGGAGATACTCTGGGTGAAGGCGAGCGTTGAGAGTGACCAGATGCGCATCTGTGATGGTGCGGGAGCGGACGGCGTTGAGGATCTCGATAAAAGCCGGATCACTCTGCCTATAGATCTTGGTGAGCTCTAGATAATGAAAGTCGAGTCTCGTCATGACCTCGGACGAGAAGAAGAAGGGAGAGTCATAATGGGTGCGAAAGATCTCCTGCTCGGCGCGGCTGACGACGGGCGGGAGCTGGTACAGGTCTCCGAACATAATGAGCTGTTTGCCACCGAACGGCATGGTGTTGCCCATCACACGGCGCAGGAATGCGTCGATTGAGTCGAGGAGGTCTGCCCTGACCATACTGATCTCGTCGATGATCACGATGTCGAGATTGATGTAGAGATCGGGATCGCGAGGTCGTGCCCCCTTTTTCCAGGCCTTTTCTGGGGTGATGTCTGGCTTGAAACCAAAAAAGGAGTGGATGGTCGCCCCGCCCACGTTGACTGCGGCGACTCCGGTGGGGGCGAGGATGACTGTGTTGCGGTTGGTGTGATCACGGAAATACTCAAGGAGAGTTGATTTGCCGGTGCCGGCGCGACCGGTGATGAATAGGGACTGTTTGCCCTCCTCCATGCGGTCTAGCGCGTCCTGAAACTGTGGGTTGATCTCGATGGGCATGTGGGAGATTATACGTCAGAATCTGCGTAGATAGTGGCGAGTTTTTTGGCAACCAGGAGGCGATCGTAGAGTTTGTGGGCTCTAGTCAGCGCGGTCTTGCTGAGTCTGGATCGGAGTGCAGTATCAGTGATGATCTTTTGGATACTCCTGGCTGCACTGGAGGCGAAGTCTGATTCTGGCAAGACTACGCCTGACCAACCTACTACCTCAGGAATGGCACCGGAGTCTGTGGTAACGATGGGGAGACCACACGCCATGGCCTCGACCAGTGCCATGCCATATTGCTCCTCCCAGGACTCAGTTCTCTGAGATGGGAATAGAAATAGATCGGCATCCTGGTATGCTGTGTGGATCTCACTATACGGAACCTGACTAATGCTGATGTTGGGGGTGGTGAAGCGATAACTCCCCTGCCCTACTACACGGAAATCATATTGTGGGAGAGAGCTGGCGATCTTCTCTAGCTCTGCCATTCCTTTTTCTTTCTCGAGTCTTGCGACTGTGAGCACGATGGGGCGCAAATTCCTCTTACGTTTCTTGGGTCGGAATCTAGTGAGATCTACTCCGTATGGAATGACATGGATCTTGCTCTCCTCTACCCCCTCGACGATGAGCGCGTCCTTTGCGCGCTGTGTGGGAGTGTGGAATATATCAACTTGCTCATATGCCTCATGTTTCCATTTGCGTAGTCTGGCGAATTTCTCGTTATTGTGGGGGATGGTTTCCCAGCAGGTGCAGATGAGCTTGCTGATTAGCCCCTCTTTCTTGAGCTGAACTGCTTGGTGGGTGTATGGGGAGTAGGTCTCGGCGGTGTGGAGAACCATGTCCGCCTTGTTACTATGTTTCGAAACATGGTAACAGTACTTCCTGAGCCCAAATAGCCATTGCTCGCCGCCGATAAGTCTGTTGAGGAGCTGTCTCCTATATGGGAAGTTGAGGAGGTCTGTGGGTGACCAAAGCTTATTAACTGATAATGTGATATCTGTGAGTGGGTGTCTGCTGGTGATGACCTGGATGTCATGTTTGCCCATGAGTGGGGCGTAGTTCTGGAGCTCGAACTCGTTGGCGTGGGAGGCGCGGATTAGGTGGAGTGTTGAATTATGTGCCATAAATTTTCATTCATAATGTTGCTACTATATTTCTTAACATCTACTTGATTTTTTTGAGACATTTTCTTGCGTCTATTGGAGTTTTTTTGTAATGTGACAATATCATTTGCAAAAATATTTTCATCTATAGCTGATGACAATATTGCATTATTTGGCGTTAATATCTCAGTATATCCACCACCTGTATCTGTTGCAATTATTGGCAATCCAGCTGCCATAGCTTCTAGTACCACTAAGCCAAATGGCTCAGCGATGGGTGAGAAAAGAAAAATGTCTGCTGATTGAAGTTCCTTGATCAACTGTGTTTTGTTAAGATTGAGCTTAATTGACAAATCTACATCATGGTAAGTTGCTAGTTTCTGTAGATACCTGATATACCTCTTATCACCACCATTGCCTGCAAGTATTAAAGATGGTCGGATTAATATATCGATTTTTGCTATAGACGATATTAAGTATTCTTGATTTTTTAGCTTATTAAGTACTCCAACCGAAATCGCAACACATTGATCCTTCCTAGTGAATTTACGACCTCTATAGGCCAATGCATATTTATTTAGGTCTATTCCAGGATATATAACTACAGAATTTACACTGTATGCTTTATCAATATTGGCCTTGGAAAATTTTGAATTTGCTACTACTATTAGATTTTCGGTTTCGCTTATATTTTTTGCATCAACGTGTTTAATTGGTAGTCGAAGTAGGTTAATTAATTTATCAAAAATACTCTGAGTTGAAATATGCAGTAGATCATAGTACTCCCTCAATGGTTCGTGACAAATATATATTATTTTTTTTGCCATTATATAACGCATCAAAATTGGAGATTTTGTCATCCAGGAATGATAGGCAATGAAGATCTCTGGCTTGCTTTTGTTAATTTTTTTAGCAATTCTTCGATGTTGAACTGGCAAGATAAACATTATGTATAACATGTAGTGAAGAAAATTATTTATGAGGCGTGAGGACGTCCCTACATACTGATTTACTAGAACACTTTTTTTCTTGAAATATATAACATTGCTATCTTTTAATTGACTTGCTCCTCCTGGGGGCAAATTGCTATATGTCGTAATTTCTTGTTTGATTGACATATTGCGATAAATTTGCGATAGTTTTAGTAATGTTGAAAATAATTAAGTATTCTGCATATATTCTACTAGTTTTTATTTTTTTTGTTTTCTTCAATTCTCATGTGCACGCATATAGTGAACACTTTGCTCTACCGATCGATGAATCTGTGTGGAGTATTGAAAATAATTCTGGCTTAAGTAGTTTAGATAGTTGGCTACACTTCCAATCAGTAGATACAAGTAATTTTCCATATATTTACAATACCTCTGCTTTTCCAGTAAGTGTTATTGAACCAAATGTAATTGAGTTTGAAATTCAATTTACGAAAGTGGGTAATTTTGGAAATGGTTTTGGTATTGCTGACATACCTGCTCCACCACATACCCCCGTTAATAGTCTCAATTCACTACAAAATTATTCTCTTTTCTATATATGGCAAGGTTTGAACAGTCCTTATCTCCATGTAGTAACTTCATTATGCCCTATTGAATCACCAAATTGTTCTGGATCTCAATTAATCTATTCAACAACTACTACAGATCTTGACTCTCACCATGTCAAAATAGTTGAGAATAGCGGCTATTTCACATTCACTCTCGATGATGGAGTGTTTACATTTGAATCATCATATACTAACAGATTGCCTCTATATGTGTGGGGTGGACACCCTGAAGTAACCACAAATACTTCTAGTACATGGTCAGAATTTAAGATTGACTATATCTTGCACAATGGAGCTCTGGCTGTAACTTTCCCCCATTACTCTCAACTGGACCCAATCTGGGCGAGTGATGAGTATGATCACGCAAGCACTTGGGCGAGTGAGGGCGACCGGGAGATGGAGGAGTGGGGATGTGTGACATCATCAGCGGCCATGGTTCTCAAGCATTTCGAGGTGAACCATCCAGACACGAATGAGATAACTGACCCACAGAATCTTAATGATTGGCTAACAGGGCAACCTGATGGATATGTCCGTAATGGCCTAGTTAACTGGCTCGCAGTTACGCGATATGCTCACCTGTCAGAAATGGCAGGATATTCTACACAGTCGCTAGAGGATGTAAGAGAGCCATACTCAGAAACGAGTGTGAGTGGGAGACTAGCCGAGGACCCGTCATTACCCGTGATTGTCAAAAATACCAACTCCCATTTCTTTCCTATTTATGATGAAGATGGTGATGACTGGCTGGTATCAGATCCGCTAGAGAGTGCGAGTAGCGAGATTGCCAAAACAACATCTCTGGTGACCTCAAATATCTTGATCCCCTCACATACTGACCTCTCGTACATGATGTGGATAATCGAGCCAGGAGACGTCCTAAGACTATATGATTCCGCCGGTAATCTACTATCCACAGAGAGTGTGATAGAGACGCTAGGAGGAACTGGGGGGAGTGGAGCGAGTGTGCAGCTAGTGTACTTTCAACAGCCTATGACTGGCTCGTACCACGTAGAGATTGATAATCCTGGAGGGAGCACTGATCCAATAGAGATGTATTTCTATAATCAAGAGGGAGAAATAAAACAAATCGAGGATGAGCTGCTGGCAGGTGAAAAGAAAGGGTGGGAAATAGATTTCTACAAAGATGATAGCACTATTGTAGATCTAGTTGAGATCGATATTATGGCACCTACAACTCCGACCCTAGTCTCTCCAGCGAGTGGTGCGTTAGTAATGGCGAATGATTTGATCCTAGACTGGATTGATGTCTCTGATCCTTCGACCCCTGTTACCTATAACTACAAAAGCTCATGGACGGGAGGTAGTTATGGCCCAGTGAGCACGGGAACAAACTCTGAAATCAATGCATCGGGAATAGCGGATGGCACATATAATTGGCAGGTACAGGCATGTGATAGTGCTAATAATTGTAGTGAGTGGTCGGATCCTTGGGTTGTAAGCATAGATGGGACAGCACCAGCTAAGGTGTCGGGAATAACTATCAAGGATGCTGATGGGGTAGAGCTTGGGTGCTCAGGTGCGACTAATAAAAGAAGAGTTACAATTGATTGGGATGATAGCACGGAGAGTGACTGGAATCACTATTTATTCAGTACTAAGGATAATGAGGATTTTTTGACCCTAACTGATTCTTATTTGACTAGAGATATTGTCGATCTAGATGGTGAGTATAAGTACAGAGTGAAGGCTGTGGATGAGGCAGGGAATATAGGGGAAGCGAGTGAGTGGTGTGAGGTAACGTTAGATAGACTGTCCCCTTCTCAGCCAGGGAAACCTGCGACATTACCAAATCCCACCAATGGACTCCTTCAGAACTGGTTGTGGAGTGAGTCAGTGGACACAGGATCAGGAGTGAATGGATACTACAATCGAGTTTATAATGTACTATCTGGGACGTATCTAGCTGACTGGCTTTGGCTGGGGAAAGTGCTAGGAACGTCAACTGACCTAACGGACGGCGAATGGCAGATGGTAGTGAAGGCAGAAGACCTGGCGAAAAATGAGAGTGGGATGGCTAGTTCGGAAGTTCTGTTAGTGGATACGGTCACGCCAGTACTGGCTAGCAAAACTAGCCTACCAAATACTTGGTACAACACCCCGCAGACTGTGACATTCCAGTACAGTGATCTGCACCTGCTAAATACCTACACCGACCCGTGGTGTGAGATAAATATCGAGAGCTCTAGCTCGTACTGCTACACAACCCCACTGGTGAGTGACACTGCTGGCAACTGCAATAATACCCAGGTATTCTCTGAATCTATTGGGTTGGACATGACTGAGCCGAATGTGAGTATGTCAGAGTGGGGCACGAGAATTAGCGGGACGGCGAGCGACTCACTATCTGGAGTGGAGCGTGTGGAGATCCGACTAACCAAGCCAGGCGAGAATGAGAGTACTGCAACAGCAGTCGGGACTATGAACTGGAGTTATACGATTGAGCCAGCACCTGTGGGTAACTACCAGATATATATCTCAGCATATGACAATGCAGGGAATGTGAGCTCAGAGATCTCCAAGAACTTTGATATCAATGAGAGCGACCCACCGAGATCACCTGATGTTCTGGGAGAGAGCACTAGCTCGTCACCGACTCCGAGTCCGTCCCCTGCCCTGCTGGCTAGTTTCACGCGCAAAAGTGAAGAGTCTCCTAGTCCGTCACCGATTGTGAGTATGAGCCCTGCACCTAGCCCAAGCAGCACTCCTACAGGAGATGTGCTGGGCGAGAGTGATGGTGATGAGAAAAGTAGTTACTGGTGGTGGTTGTTTCTACTCCTGATACCAGGAGGATGGCTGTGGAAAAAACTAGTGAATCGGCTGAGATACATAGGTAACACTTTTGAGGTACCATATGGGCCTCGAAA
>CAXCDZ010000013.1:0-15637 GCA_963981525.1 uncultured bacterium
TCATATCAAGACTGCGCCCTGCCTGCCGGCAGGCAGGTCTAACCACCTGAGCTAAACGCCCGCAACAATCGCTATTTTAACCTGTTTGCTCTAAATTCTCTACCAGCACCAGATTTTAAGTATTTTTCGACGGATCTCGCGATATCACGATTATCAAACCAAGAGCAAAAAATAATTGAATAGTCATTGTTGTTGCGAGTAGTCATCACGTTAGATAGATGTTGATTATGCTCTTTTACTCTTCGATCAATATTTGAAGTCATGCCCGTATAGTACTTGCCAGTAGAAACACTTCTAACTATATAAACGTAGAATCCATTCATTAAGAGAATCATATCAAGACTGCGCCCTGCCTGCCGGCAGGCAGGTCTAACCACCTGAGCTAAGCGCCCGCTTTGAGACTCATGAATTTTAGCATGCTCTAGTCCTTGACCACAAGGCACAACTTAGGTTACAATACCAGAGCTCGTGTGGAGAGCGTAAACAATATGCAAAAACAGCCTAATCTAATCACCCTACTTAACCCTCCTTTTTAGTTGCTGATTATATTGTTACTTTGATCCCGCACTAGCGGGATTTTTGATTTTAAAAGCAAAAAACCATCGCACATTACAGCAAATCTAATGTCTGGGCCACGCCCATAGCGTAGCCGAAGGCGAAGTGGGGCCGTTAGCTCATCTGGTAGAGCGCGTCGTTTGCAACGACGAGGTGGCCGGTTCGAGCCCGGCACGGTCCACACAAGTTACGTAGTAACCTGTGAGTCAGGTTTACGTGGCCACCATCACCACACAAGTTTAAAAGTTCAGAACTGCAAATCTGAGTTTTTAAACTCAACGATTGCTCCTTAACAAGTGAAGAGTAGGAAAGCATCTTAATCAACAGCTTTGATCATTCGTGATCATTGTTAAGATTAACAATTTTTAATTTTGTCTTTATTTATAGTATCAAGCTACTTAACTAAAGCATACAGTGGATGCCTTGGCATGATATGCCGAAGAAGGACGCACAAGACCGCGAAAGTCGCCGGTGAGGAGTCAAGATCTTTTGACCCGGCGGTGTCCGAATGGGGTAACCCCTCTGTCAGGAATGGCAGGGACCCTAGTATTTATACTAGGGGGGTAACCCGGGGAACTGAAACATCTAAGTACCCGGAGGAAAAGAAACCGAATGAGATTCCCTTAGTAAGCGGTGAGCGAAAAGGGAATAGCCCAAACCAGAGATTTATCTCTGGGGTTGTAGGACGAGACATAACGGTAATAAGAAGATAGAAGAACACCTTGGAATAGGTGGCCAGAGAGAGTGAAAGCCTTGTAATCGAAATCTAATTATTACCAGTCACGCACCTGAGTACGTTGGGAGACGGCAAACTCCCTGCGGAATCCACCCCGACCACGGGGTAAGGCTAAATACATATCATGACCGATAGTGAACGAGTACCGTGAGGGAAAGGTGAAAAGAAGGCCGAGAGGGCCAGTGAAATAGTACCTGAAACTGTATGCTAACAAACAGACAGAGTCTGGATTTTATCCGGATGATGTCGTGCCTATTGAAGAATGACCCGACGAGTTTATGTATACTGCGAGTCTAAGTGATTACGTCACGTAAGCGTAGTGAAAGCGAGGGTGAATAGCCCGTTTAGCAGTATATGTAAGACCCGAAACCGAGTGAGCTAACCATGAGCAGGGTGAACGTACAGTAAAACGTACGGGAGGCCCGAACCGGTGTCAGTTACAAATGGCTCGGATGACTTGTGGTTAGAGGTAATATGCCAATCGAACTCGGAGATAGCTGGTTCTCCCCGAAATATATCTAGGTATAGCCTCGGACGAATCACTGTGGGGGTAGAGCACTGTAAGGGTGTTGGGAAGCAATTCTCAGCATTCTAACAAACTCCGAATACCACAGCTGAATATCCGGGAGTCAGTCCCAGGGAGCTAAGTTCCTGGGGCAAGAGGGAAACATCCCAGACCGCCAATTAAGGTCTCTAAATCATGTGCTAAGTGTGTAAGGAAGTTAGTGTCCGTAAACAGCTAGGAGGTCGGCTTAGAAGCAGCCATCCTTGAAAGAAAGCGTAACAGCTCACTAGTCGATGGACACTAGCGCCGAAGATTTATCGAGGCTCAAGCCATGTACCGAAATTGCGGCTTCTTGTGCGAAGTACAAAGGACATAAGAATCATAGGAACTTAGTGAATAGTCTAATTTTGACTTTTCATTTATATCCTGATTACTTGTATCCTTCGCGCTTCGCGCGAGAGGGGTAGGGGAGCGTTCTAGGGGCAGTGAAGCAGGCATCGTAAGGTCCTGTGGAGCGCTTAGAAGGGAGAATGTCGGGATGAGTAGCGAGATGGGGGTGAGAATCCCCCACATCAAATGTCCAAGGTTTCCCACGCAACGTTCGTCGACGTGGGGTTAGGCGACCCTTAGGTGAGGCTGGTGTAGTGCCGGCGTAGCCGATGGATTACTGGTTGATATTCCAGTCCTCTAGTATGGTCGTTATCAGTTGGGGAGTGACGGTTCGGGACGAGTGGAGCGCTTTTATTGAATTAGCGTCTAATCATCGAGGGAGTCAGCTACCGGAAAATCCGTAGCAGGCGTTATTATCCGAGGTGTTATGGAAAAGTAGGGCTTCGGTCATACTGATTTCACTTATTTCTGGATCCCAGAAAATCTTCGCAACGAGAATATACTAGATCCGTACCGCAAACCGACACAGGTGGACAAGTCGAGTAGACTTAGATGTGCGAGAGAACCTTCCTTAAGGAACTCGGCAAATTAGCTGGGCGTAACTTAGGGAGATGCCCATCCCATCGCATGCTTGCATGTGTATGGGACGCAGATAAAGACCGCGAAGTGACTGTTTAACAAAAACACAGGTCTGTGCGAAGGCGTAAGCCGACGTATACGGGCTGAGGCCTGCCCAGTGCCGGAAGGTTAATTGCGGGAGTGATCACCCTTGTGGTGTCAGCTTCCAATCGAAGCCCCGGTGAACGGCAGCAGTAACTATAACTGTTCTATGGTAAATCGTTGCCATAGTAAAACTTTGCTATATGCTGGAAACACTCAGTATCCGACAGTACCACGCAATTGCGGGGTGAAAATCTGTTCGGTGGAGTCAATCAGCAGGAAAGACTCTTGATTAATTTCAGGAGAATCCCCAGAGACTATACGCAGAGCATCGCGAAAGCGTAAAGATATAGTCCGAACTGCACGGCGACATGCAGAGTGATCAAATCCCGATCACCATCTATTTTTTTTAGATGTAACACCGGAGCATGACTTATATCGTGTATAAGTCGAATATGTTTTGAGCGAAATTCCTTGTCGGGTAAGTTCCGACCTGCACGAAAGGCGTAACAACTTCGCGACTGTCTTGAGGAGGGACTCGGCGAAATTGAAATGGCTGTGAAGATGCGGCCTACTGGTAACAGGACAAAAAGACCCCGTGGAGCTTTACTATAGCTTGACACTGAGATTTATGTTTTTACTGTCTAGAATAGGTGGGAGGCTTCGGCCGAAATATGTAATACCACTCTTAGAGACGTGAATTTCTCACCTACCTCGGCTGGATCGCCGAGAGGGACACTGTCTGGTGGGTAGTTTAACTGGGGAGGTTGCTTGCTAAAGAGTACCGCAAGCGCTCAAAGGTATCCTAACTCCGGATTGAAATCGGATGTGATAGTGCAAGGGCATATGGATGCCTGACTGTGAGACATACAAGTCAAGCAGAGACGAAAGTCGGACCTAGTGATCCTCGTGTACTTCGTGGGAGGTACCGGGCTTAACGGATAAAAGCTACCCCGGGGATAACAGAGTAGTTGCACCTGAGCGTCCACAGCGACGGTGCAGTTCGCTACCTCAAATTGGGGTCCTCTAATGGCGACATTAGAGTGCTGTGAAGTTTGAAATAACTTCAAAAAACCAACTCATAACGATGAAACCTTCATTCATATGAACCCGCTTGACTTTCGGTGTTACTTCGGTAATACTGTAGTTAAGTGAATGAATAAGGCAATATCGTGGGAAGTTTATCAAAAACACAATCTTCAATAGTAACTGGTTGTATGTTGGGTGATGGATATATGCGCTGCAAAACAAACGCGCACTTACAAGTCACTCATAGTATCAAGCAAAAAGACTATGTAGATTGGATGTATAGCGTTCTAAAGAATTTTGTGCTTACACCACCAAAATCATATAAAGGAAATGGCAATCGGATTGGCTATCGATTTTTTACTCGAAGCCTTCCTTGCTTTACCGATATATATCATCAATTTTATGATAACAAGAAGAAGATAATTCCTCTTAATCTAAAGTTAGATGCTCGTATTTTGGCAGTGTGGTACATGGACGATGGATCTAGATGTGACAAAAGTTGCTACCTTAATACACAACAGTTCCCTGAACAGGAACAAGAGTTATTAAGAAGACTACTTTTGAGAGATTTTGGATTGACTACGAAGCGTGATAGAGATAAAAAATACTATCGATTACGTTTTAACGTCAGAGAATCCAAGAAATTTGTCGATATTATTCGACCACATATAATTCCATCTTTAGCTTACAAGATTTTGATATAACCCCGTATCGACTGGACACTCTCAATTTATTGGGAGAAGAAGATAGAAAGTTAATATATCTTTCTATAACACGTTGGCACCTTTTATAAATATAAAACGGTGATGGTATAGTCAAACTTATTGGAAACAATATAGATCTGAGCGATGTCGGCTCAGCGCATCCTGGGGCTGAAGAAGGTCCCAAGGGTTGGTCTGTTCGCCCATTAAAGCGCTACGTGAGCTGGGTTCAGACCGTCGTGAGACAGGTCGGTCTCTATCCGTTACCAGCGTTGGAATTTTGAGGGGAGTTGCTCCTAGTACGAGAGGACCGGAGTGAGTCAACCGCTAGTGTTTCTGTTGTCGCCGTCAGGTGCATCGCAGAGTAGCTACGTTGATTAATGATAACCGCTGAAAGCATCTAAGCGGGAAGCATACCCCAAGATGAGAATTCCTTGTCACGGCTTGCCGTGACGTAAGACCCCTGGAAGACCACCAGGTTATCGGCGGGAAGTGTACGCACAGCAATGTGTTTAGCTGACCCGTCCGCCACAGTTGCATTTATGTGACTGAGGCGGGTCCAGAGATTAGTTCGGGACTTGTCCTGAGCAAAGTCGAAGGATTCGTATAGATCAAAAGAGTAGTTGATACTATAATTTTGTTGGTTAGGATAATTTCCTTATACCTTGCGCCTTCGGGTGCAGGGTTACTCTTCACTTTTTAGGGCGTAATAGCCTTATTAACAAATAAATATAAAAACAGACGGCACTAGTGTTCCGGTGATTGGAGCGGGGTGGTACCACCTCTTCCCATTCCGAACAGAGTAGTGAAACGCCCTAGCGCTGACGATAGTATGCGGGCAACTGCATGCGAAAATAGGTCATCGCCGGAATAGTGGTGCTGTCTGCAATTTTTACCCCGACTAGTCGGGGTTTTTTTATGGCCACTTGCTCCTGAATGATTTTGTGTCCATAATGGGATTATGTTCGCCCGTATATTTCATACATTTAAACACCAGTTCACTCCCCACCACACGAATAATTTCCGCGCCCGCTCTCTTCACAACTCAGGTATTTTCTACATTATCGGGATTCTTCTTTCTTTTAACCTCCTCGTTCGCACTCTCGACAGCACGGCTTACCACATTCTCGGTTTCACGAGCTCCGTCACTATCGATGAGGTGGTCAAAAACACCAATACCGAGCGCATTTCGGCAGGCCTATCAACTCTTAAGTATAGCGAGACTCTCGCTGACGCAGCTCGCCGCAAGGCAGATAATATGTTCACCGAGGACTACTGGGCTCACTCTTCACCTGCCGGCATCTCTCCGTGGCACTGGTTTACTGAGGCTGGGTACTCATATCTTCATGCCGGTGAGAATCTCGCAAAAGACTTTGGCTCCACTGACCGGATGATGAAGGCCTGGATGAACTCGCCGACACACAGAGATAACATCATCAACTCCCAGTATAGTGAGACTGGCATTGCAGTCGTGCCAGGTATCCTCCAGGGGCAAGAAACCGTTCTTGTCGTTCAGTTATTTGGCACCCCCTCTGTCTCTACTCCAGCCGTGCCCGTCGTCGAACCCAATACCCGTGGTATCTCCACTACTCCCATTATCGCCCAGATCGATGACTCTCCTGTTGCCGTAGAACCCATCCCCACACCAGAACCTGCCATGATCGATGGTAGCACTAACTCATCTTTACTCCAGTTTGATGAGTTCTCTCTCAAGCAAGGAGTTAGTATTGTTACGACCATTCTCCTTCTCCTTACTCTCATTCTTGATCTAACACTTGCCGAGTCCCACAAGCTCTCCCGTCGCGTAGGCAAAAACTGGGCTCACATCATCTTTATCAACGTCATTCTCATTCTAGTTACTATCGTTCAGGCAGGGAGGATCCTCTAAATGATTTTTCGTGATTTGCGAGTTAACAAACTAGACTACTCTGTTCTTGCTCTCTTGGCTGGTGGCTTTGTGACCTTTTCCCTCCTTAACACCAATCATCCGTACCAACTTTTTGTCTCAACAATTATCTTTGCCATTCTTTATGTTTTGTGGGGGGTTTGGCATCATGCTCAGAGCCATCATCTTACCTGGAGGATTGTGTTAGAATATCTTCTTGTTGCAGTATTAGGCGTAGTTATCGTTAGCACCCTGCTAATTTAGACTCAAAAGAAAGGCGTTATTATGAAAGGTGTAATTCTGGCAGGAGGCAAGGGGAGTAGGTTGTATCCTCTCACACACGCCACCAACAAACATCTCTTACCAGTCTATGATCAGCCGATGATCTACTATCCTATCCAGACCTTAGTTAATGCTGGCATTACCGAAGTCCTCATCGTTACAGGAGACATTCATGCCGGCCACTTTATCAACGTCCTCAAGAATGGCAAAGATCTTGGACTCAAACATGTCGAATACGCCTATCAAGAAGGTGGATCAGGTGGGATTGCTGATGCTCTCAGTTATGCAGAAGATTTCGCAGATGGTGAGAACATCGCCGTTATTCTGGGGGACAACACTACTGACGCAGATATTAGCATTGAGGTTGCTAGTTTCAAGAGTGGTGCAATGATATTTCTCAAAGAAGTTCCTGATCCAGAGCGTTTTGGCAATCCAGTCTTTGACCCAGATGATCACCAAAAAATCCTTGAGATCATCGAAAAACCAAAGGTCCCCAACTCTTCATACGCCGTCACCGGACTCTATCTCTACGACTCCGCGGTCTATGAGATCATTCGCAATCTTGAGCCATCCAACAGAAACGAGCTCGAGATCACTGACGTCAACAACGCATATCTTCGCAAAGGCAAGCTTCACTGGGAAGAACTTGACGGATTCTGGTCTGATGCGGGTACCTTCCACTCACTCTATCGCTCAGGTAGGTATTGGGCAAAGAAAAAACTCGCCACCAAATATGACGATGTCGTTAGTGGCGTCGCCATCCCAGAATAACCCTTGACTTAACCCGAAATATAAGCGAATATTAGTGTATGCCACCACTTGCTAATCTCTTGCGCCCCACCTCACTAGATCACTATATCGGACAGTCTCACCTAGTTGGTAAGAATGGGCCAATCAGATTATCCATCAACTCTGGCCAGATCCACTCGATGATTTTTTGGGGTCCTCCTGGATGTGGTAAGACCACACTTGCCAAGATTATCGCAAATTGCATCAAAGCAGATTTTCACTATCTCTCCGCAGTGAGCGCCAAAAAAGATGATATTCGCAAAATTATCAACCTAGGGGTCCGTCCCCTAGGCTCTAGGGGACGGACCCCCAATCAAATCCTCTTTCTCGATGAGATACATCGTTTTAACAAAGCCCAGCAGGATTTCCTCCTCCCATATGTAGAAGATGGCACGCTCACCTTGATTGGCGCTACCACTGAGAACCCCAGCTTCGAGGTCATTAGCCCACTTCTCTCCAGGAGTCACGTCTATGTTCTCAATCCTCTTTCAGACTCAGAGTTAGAGTCCATTATCACTCTCGCGGTCAGTCACACCAAAAACAAGATCACAAAAGAGGCCACTCAGTTTCTTGTTACTTACTCCTCAGGCGATGCCCGCAAGGCTATCAATATTATCGAGTCTGTTGTCAGCCTGCAAGGTCCGACCTTGAAGATGATCAAACCAGATCATCTCAAAAACACTCTCCAGTCACCATATCTCAAATACGATCAGGCAGGTGACGAGCACTACAACACCATCAGTGCATTCATCAAAAGTATGCGAGCAAGCGAGCCCGACGCCGCACTCTACTACCTCGCCAGGATGGTCGAGGCTGGCGAGGATCCGATCTTTATCGCCCGTCGCATGGTGATCTTTGCCTCAGAAGATATCGGGCTCGCCCAGCCCACCGCTCTCGTCGTGGCTAACGCCGCGTTCCGGGCAGTCGAGACCATTGGGTATCCAGAGTGCTCAATCATTCTTGCCCACTGCGTAGCCTATCTAGCAAAAGCCAAGAAGGATCGCTCTGCATACGACGCTCTGCGCAGTGCCCAGGCTGATGTAAAAGAGTTTGGTAGCCTCCCGATCCCTCTCAAGCTGCGCAATGCCCCAACCAAGCTAATGAAAGATCTGGGCTACGGCAAAAAAGGTAAGGATGAGAGTGATAGTTTCCTACCCACCAAACTCAAAAACAAGAAGTATCTCAAGTAATATGTCATTCACAGACTTTCTGACAGTTCAGAATCACTTCCACTCAGTTGACCCCAAGCTAGCTATGATTCTAGATTCAGTTGATTTTTCAGACTGGCTCGATTCAAAAAAACCATCAGACTATTTCACCAGTCTTACTCGCGACATTATCTACCAGCAGTTACATGGTAAGGCAGCAGGTACCATTTTTGGCAGATTCAAGGAGTTAATAGGGGGTGAGATCGTACCCGAATCAGTTATTATCTTATCCGATCAATCAATCCGTGACGTCGGTCTCTCCTGGGCCAAGGTCAAGTATGTCAAGGATCTAGCAACACAAATCATCGCTGACACAGTCAATCTTGCTAGTCTAGATAATATGACTGATGAAGAGGTAATTGTAGAGTTGACCAAAGTCAAAGGAATCGGTCCATGGACTGCCGAGATGTTTCTCCTTTTTACCCTCAAACGCGAAGATATTTTCTCGTATGGTGATCTCGGACTCAAGAATGGCTTCGTCAAGCTATACGGAATAGAGGAGCCAACCCAAGCTCAGATATCAGAGATAGTCTCTCGCTGGTCACCCTATCGCTCATATGGTAGCCTCGCTCTCTGGCATCACCTGGACAATCGCTAATACAAATACAGTATAATTCCCACTTAGATATGCCAAAACAAATTATCATTGTTCGCCACGGCGAAACTCAGCACAACAAAGAAAAAAGATTGATGAACTGGCATAGCGATGTTGGACTTTCTGAGACTGGAAAGAGGGAGGCAGCTCAGGTTGGCGCTAGACTAAGTAAAATGGATATCGATGCAATGTATGTATCTGATCTTCGTCGCACCTGCGAAACTGGCGCAATCATCGCCGAGCTAATTCATCTCAAGCCAATTGAGACACCATTCCTGCGAGAGCGCAACCTCGGCAAATTCGGCGATATGACTCTCAATGAGATAAAAGATAAATGGCCAGATTTATTCGATCAATTTATAGACGATTCCGATCTTGATTGGAACGGACTTGAGGGTGAGTCTCTACGAGAGCTTCACACACGCTTTAGCGAATTTCTCGCTCAACTTAGCCATGAGCATAAAGGAGACAGTATCCTACTAGTCACTCACTCTGGATTCTTATATACAAATATTAGAGATGTTTTAGGACTACTCCCTCCCAATACCAGAATCGACGTAGAGCATACTTCGATCACTATTCTTGAGAAGATAGATGGTAGTTATCAGCTCAAAGTTTTTAATGACACAAAGGGAACAGTTCAGGACTGATCAAATATGACCATTGACGAAATCATCCAGAAACTTCAAGTTATCAACGACAAGTTGCGTGAGAAATACCCCCATCTAGATCACGAGGCATTTGTCCTTATGAGTAGCGCTAAGGTCAGTGAAGAATATGGCGAGTTTATGGACGAGCTTCTGTCGAGCCTGGGCATGCAGCGAAGAGATAAGTTAGAGAACTACGATCCAGATAATCTCGCCAGCGAGTTTGCCGATGTTTTTATCACACTTCTTCTCACTGGCATGGCTAGCGGGATCGATGTAAAAAAAGCCATCACTAAACGTCTAGACGAGCAATACCTCGAATGGAATAAATAGAGTCATTTTCTTATGTTATACTAACCAGAGTTAATTAAATTATTTATTTAGGAGACAGAAATGGCACCAGCAAAAAAGACAGCAGCAAAAAAATCAACCACCAAGAAACCAGTTAAAAAAGTTGCAAAAAAAGCATCTCCAGCCAAAAAAGCTCCAGTCGTCAAAAAAGCTCCTCCTGTTGTCACTGCTCCCGCCAAATCACGTCTTAACTCTAAATATCTCTCACTCTCACTCGTCATAGTCGGCATCGCCCTTCTTACCTACAAAGTCGGCCCTTGGTTTGTGCCTGCTATTGTTGATAATCGCCCAGTCACTCGGTTTGAGATTTGGAGTCGCATGGAAAAAAGCTACGGCGCCCAGACTCTTGATGATGTCGTTAGCGAATACTCGCTCGAGGCTGCCATCAAACAAAACGGCATCTCTATTGAGGAATCAGCTATCACCACTCAACTCGAGTCTCTCGAGTCCCAATTCGAGAGTGTCGGTGGACTAGAAGAAGCCCTGACGCAGCGTGGTCTCACCAAAGCAGATCTTGAGAAACAGATTAGCACTCAACTCGCAGTCGAAGAGATCCTTAGTGACAAAGTTGAGCCCACAGAAGAAGAAGTCCAGGCCTTCTTTGACGAAAACGCAGAAACTATCTTCCAGGGTCAAACACTCCCAGAAGTCAAGGATGATGTTATCAACTCAGTCAAGGATGGTAAGCTCCAGGCTGCATTTCTTGAATGGTTCGCCGTCGTCAAAGAAGAGACAAACGTCAAAAACTTTGGACTCTAAGTGTCTCTGGTTATTGCAACCATTGTCTTTCTCCTCGTAGTTCTGGCAATTGCCTCTGTTCGCACGCTACTAGTTTTTGAGTTCACGGCTGTCAGCACTCTTATTTTTAACACCAATAAGCCAGGGTTAATTCTCTACTCGTTCTTTTCCTTTCCCGGCACTGTACTTCACGAACTCTCCCACTGGCTTATGGCAGAGTTACTGCAAGTTCAGACTGGCGAGATCAAGATTATTCCCGACCTGGACACGAGCGAGAAAAGGAAAAAACTCGGCTCAGTTATGACGGAGAAGACTGACCCCTTTCGTGGATTCATGATTGGCATCGCTCCATTCATCGTTGGCACTCTCGCACTCTTTCTTCTGGAGTCTGCCCTTAGTGCTTCTTGGGCCAACTCACTGTGGTGGCGAGTTTCTTTGGTAATCTATGGCATGGTGGTAATCGGAAATAGCATGCTTATTTCTAGGGAAGATCGTCGGTACTGGCCAATTATTGGTATTCTCCTGGGTTTGGGAGCCTATCTCATCTCTCTCCTCAACTACGATCTTTCTGGTCTCTCATTTTCCTGGCTTATTAATCCCCTCACACGCATTAATCTCGTCCTCGCGCTCGTCCTAGTTTTCAATCTTATTTTGCTTGTGACGTTATTTGGGGTAAGATATGTCCTAGAGAAATTAACTCGCAAACAAGTTATAACAAAAAGGAGATAGTCATATGCGTTTACTCGTCGCCGGTGGAGCAGGGTTTATCGGTAGCAATTTTATTCACTACATGTTGGACAAATACCCTGATTACGAGATTATCAACTTCGACGCACTAACCTATGCCGGCAATCTCGATAATCTAGAAACAGTTCAGGATAATCCTCACTATCATTTCGAAGAAGGCAACATCACTGATCTCACTAGAGTTAACGAAGTGATTGAGAAACACAAAATCACTCACCTTATCAACTTCGCCGCAGAAACTCACGTCGACAAGAGTATCCATGGTGGGATCAAGGACTTTGTGCTCACGAACTCCTTGGGTGTCCAGATGCTTCTTGACGCAACTCGTATTAACAAACTAACTCGCATGGTCAACGTCTCAACCGATGAGGTCTACGGCGCACTCGCACTCGATAGTGATGACAAATTCACCGAAGACACACCAATTATGCCCAACATGCCTTACGCCGCTGCAAAAGCAGGTGGTGACCTCATGTGTAATGCCTACTGGGTTACCCACAAGACTCCGGTCATTGTCACCCACTGTAGTAATAACTACGGCCCTTACCAATTCCCCGAGAAACTTATTCCATTCTTTATCTTCAAGGCAATGAATGACGAAGCTTGCCCAGTTTATGGGGATGGTCTCAATGTCCGCGACTGGATCCATGCACTAGATCACGCCAGCGCCCTTGACCTTCTTCTTCACAAAGGAGTCGACGGCGAGGTCTACAACATCGGGGTTGATAACGAGCGCAACAACCTCGAGATCACCAGAATGATTCTCTCGATTCTTGGCAAGTCAGAAGATCTCCTCAAATTCGTCGAGGACAGACCCGGCCACGATCGTCGCTACGCTATTGACTCTACCAAGATCCTCGATCTAGGCTGGAAGCCAGAGTACACTCCAGATCAGTTCGAGCGCGGAATGAAAGAAACCGTGCAGTGGTATCTCGATAATGCTGACTGGGTCAAAAAGATTCGAGCCAGAATGAACGAGGTTAATCAGCATATTGCAAAATAACATGACACACTCTTACACTCTCTCTACCCTCAAAAATATTCCTACCAAGAGTTTTACGATGACCGCACTCGAGCTCAAGGAGTATATTGAATGGGACGTTAAGCGAGTTTACTTTCTTACTTCGGGGGTTGGAGATCGACTCACTGGCAGCCATTGCCATCTCAAAGATGAGGACGAGCTTTTTATCATGGTTGCAGGTTCCTGTACGATCGTGGTCGACGATGGTTCTGGTCTTACTGAGATCGAGCTCACCGGTCCCAATCATGCCATCTCAATTCCCCACATGGTTTGGCACCACTTCAAAAATCTCTCAGATGACGCCGTAATCTGTGCTCTCTCTAGTACGAACTACAGTTCAGATCGCTCCGATTACTGCGAAGATTACCAAGAATTCCAGAAGCTAGTCAAGTGTTGACCGTCCTTGCAACCGGAGCAACCGGCCTCGTAGGTTCCAGATTTGTTGAGATGTATGCGGATGAGTATCAGGTCGCCAACATGGATCTCACAACTGGCGTAGATATCACCAACAAGGAAAGTATCGAGAAGTTCGTAAAAGAGAACTCAGCTGACACTATGATTCACCTTGCAGCCTTCACAGACACCAATCGCGCACACGCAGAGTCGGGGGACAAATCAGGCCTCTGCTATCAGGTCAACGTCGAAGGTACGCGCAACATTGCCGAGGTTTGTAAGGCTCACGGTATCCACCTCATCCACGTCTCCACCGACTTTGTTTTTGATGGCAAGAAAGACTCACCTTACACCGAAGACGACGCTCCCACACCTATTGAGTGGTACGGAGAGACCAAGGCGATCGCAGAAGAAGTCGTAGAAGAGAGCGGCGCAAGCTACACTATTGCTCGCATCTCCTATCCCTACCGCAAGGAGTTTGAGGCCAAGCCAGATATGATCAGGAAGATCAGGGCAGGGCTAGAGTCAGGTCAGCTCACTCCACAGTTCACTGATTCCATCATTACTCCGACCTTTATCGATGATATTGCACGCGGATTCGCCAAACTTATTGAAACCAAATCACCTGGAATCTTTCACTTAGTTGGTAGCACCTCACTCTCCCCGTACGAGTTTGCCCGCAAAGTTGCCACTGCCTATGGTTTTGATCCGAGTATTGTCAAAGAGGGTAGTCTCACAGAATATCTCAAGTCCGCCACTCGCCCGTTTGCTCGCTCAGTCGCAGTTAGCAACGCTAAAGCAACTCAAGAATTAGGCCTCAATTTTCTTACTCTCGAACAAGGTCTGGCCGCAATTTCTTAGTTTTTTCTTCTGCCATACCTCTTCGCCATTTATCTATCTCTTTGTGATTACCTCCCAAGAGTATCTCCGGAACTACCTTGTCTTCATATGCACTAGGTCTCGTGTACTGTGGATACTCAAGATGGGCTTGCCCTGAGCTTGCCGAATGGGACTCATCGTGACTCGAGCTATCATCACCCAGTACGCCGGGGAGTAGTCGTACAACCGAGTCTGTAATTATCATCGCTGGCAACTCACCGCCAGTCAGTACATAGTCGCCGATCGAGATCTCACAGTCTACATATTCGCGGATCCTCTCATCCCAGCCTTCGTAATGTCCACAAACTATGATTAGGTCTTGCGTGCTTAGTTCTTGAGCAGTACTTTGTTTATATACCTCTCCTTGGGGAGTAGTTAGGATCACCTTAGTTTTGGATAGTTCCGATCCTTGCTTTCGCGAGTGATCGGAACTTTGTATCTCTCTCACAGCTGCTATAGCTGGAGCTACCACATCTACTCTTAGTACCATTCCTGGTCCACCTCCATATGGGCGTGCATCAACACTCCCATAAGAGTCCTTGGCCCAGTCCCGCAAGTTATGTACGACTAACTCTAGCTTGCCATTCTTGATTGCTCGACCAACGATAGAGTGATCTCGCAAACCATCAAAAAACTCGGGGAATAAGGTGATAATATCGATTCTCATAATGGACTCCTAATGTTTTTTAGTTGCGGATTAGTTACCTTAGTATACAGCTGAGTTGTGCGAATGTTGGCGTGACCCAGAAGTTTTTGTACATGTCGGATATCTACTCCATTCTCTAGGAGGTGGGTGGCAAAGCTATGTCGCAAGCTATGGAAGGTCGCATTTTTCTTTATTCCAACTGACTTGAGTGTTTTTGCAAACACAATCTGGGCAGTTCTCGTTGTTAGGCAGCCACCTCGCTCACTCTCAAACACATATTCCTCAGAGTCCTTACCTATCATCAACTCGCCTAGTTGTTCGCGCAGTTTCTCCGGCAAGATGCTTATTCGATCTTTGCTTCCTTTCGCTTGCTTGATGTGGAGAGTTAGTTCATCCAAGTCAACATCTCCAGCTCTGAGATTCACAACCTCACTCACTCTTAGGCCTGATCCGTATGCGAGCGCCACCATAACCCGGTGTTTCCTATTCCGGATTGCCTCAATGATCTGGGAGATCTCACTACGGGAGAGAACGATAGGGAGCTTTTTACCTCTCTTTGTATATGGTAATGAGAATGTCCACTCTATTCCCATTACCTTTTCTTGATACAACTTGAACGCAGAGTGATACTGGTTGAGTGTCTGGGGTGATCGTAATACTGCTAAAGATTCAAGGAAATTCATCAGTTCTCTCTCACCAACATCCTCACCGAACTGGTTGATGACATCGCTCACACAAGCACAATATGCACTGATTGTATTTTGGCTATACCCAGCCACTCGCATATATCTCTGTAGTTTATTTACACTCATGCTATAATTTTACCATTACACACCCATTTATAGTGTATATACGAAATATATTCGCATATACACTAGTT
>CAXCDZ010000014.1:0-15453 GCA_963981525.1 uncultured bacterium
TTCTGGGTTAAAGCTTGCGAGCGCGCGAGCAAGACCGTGCACTGTGGCACCAAGCTGGCCGTTAACTCCAGAACCTTCGACCTTGATGGAAGCGGAGAGGTTTTGGAGGGTTTGGGTAATAACAAAGGGGTTTCTGTAGGTTTGTTTCATGTGATCACCTGGGAAATATACTTCGGCTGGCTTACCATTAACCACGAGCTGATGCTTACCATCAACGCCGGGGACTGTGCTTTTTTTGTATAACCTAACTCTAGCAGTAGCGGTCTTACGGCGGCCAAGAGCGTAGGTGTAGCTCATCTTAGTGGAAGAAGTGGATTTTTTCTTGGTAGTAATGACTTGTTTTTTGGATTTTGCTTTGACGAGTTTGGCTGCCATGTTATTTGTTTCCTTTTTGGTTGAAGTGATTATCATGAGGGTGATCCTGACCAACGTAGACTTTGAGTCTTCGCATTCGTGGATCTTGGAGTTTGTTTTTTGGGATCATGCCTTTGATTGCGTGCTCGACTACCTTGCGTGGGTCAAGTTCCATTTGTTTTTTTGCGGTACGAACTCGAAAACCACCTGGGAAACCGGTGTGGTGCTGATAGAGCTTGTTATCCATTTTCTTACCTGTGAGGATGAGCTTATCGGCGTTAATGACGACCACATAGTCACCTGCATCGATGTGGGGAGTGTAGCTTACCTTGTCCTTGCCGGTGAGGTGTCTAGTGATTGCTGTGGAGGCTCTACCGAGGGTGAGTCCGTCAAGATCCACCAAATGCCAGTTTCTGACTACTTCTTTTGTTTTTTGTTGATAGGTTTTTTTCATCTGTCCCCCTGCTTTCTAACGTGAGTGGTTGCTTTGACACTAGAAGTTGATCTAGTCTTGACAGGCTGAGCTGATGTGGGGGAGGGCTTGGCGGAAGGCTTGGCAACTGGTTTTTTGACGAGCTTTTTCTTGGCGACCTTTTTAGAGGACGGGCGAGAAGAACTCGCCCCTACAGATTCTTTGGTGTTTTTCTTGGTAAGTTCGAGTCTGACAATCGGAGCATTATCCCCTCTTCTGTTGCCGATCATGGTGAGCTTGGTATAGCCGCCTTTGACACCCAAGTAACGAGGAGCAATCTCATGCACGAGCTTGTGAACGAGTGACCTACTCTGGACAAAATCATGAACCTGTCGTGTGGAGTGAACAGTGTTGAGTCTGGCTTTGGTAATCAGTTTCTCGAAGATCCCGCGGATGGCACGAGCCTTGGCTGAGGTAGTCTCGATCTGTTCATGCTCAATCATCGAGATAACAAGATTCTGGAAAAGAGCCTTGCGGTGTTGCGAGTCTCGATTTAGCTGGCGGGTCTTGATGTGTTTTTTCATTTGTTGCGCTCAAAACCCTTCTCAAGCAAAGATTCGTCCAGAAGCTCGATGGACTTGCCGCCGAGATTTTTGACGTTTTTTAGATCTTTGTTAGTAGCGTCCACTAGGTCTGTGACAAACTCGTAGTCGGCGTTTTTGAGTGCATTGGTAATCCTGGTGGGAAGACCTAGCTCCTCGAGCGAGATGCTCTCGGTGGATGAAGTAGAGCTAACTTGAGGTTCGACACTGGCGAGAGTTGGGTCATAAACCTGGACAAAGTAGTCAGAAAGAGTGCGAGAAGCATCTTTGAGAACTTCGAGTGGGGAGACTGAACCATCTGTGTAGATATCGATGAGGAGTTTGTCGTAGTCAGTGCGGCGACCGACGCGAGTAGCCTCGACCTTGTATGCGACACGCTCAACTGGTGAGAAGATAGCGTCCATTGGGATAACTCCGATCACATCAGAAGTGCGAGTCTCTGCAGGAGAGTACCCGAAACCAGTTGAGATCTCTAACTCCATCTCAAGAGTAGCTCCTTTGGCGAGCTTGGCAATCTCAACATCTGGAGTAACAATCTTGACTGAAGCAGGAGCGACGATGTCGCTAGCTTTGACAGTTTTGGGGCCAGTAAGCTTGAGCTTAGCAGAGACTGGCTCTTCACCGGAGTAAGCGACCTTGACGTTTTTGAGGTTGAGAACTAGATCGATCATGTCCTCACTCATACCTTCGAGAGTTGAGAATTTGTGGTTAACTCCTTTGACTTTGACCTGTGTGATAGCGGAACCCTCGAAACTCGAGAGAAGAACGCGTCTGAGGGCGTTACCAATAGTGTGACCGAATCCATTTTCTAATGGCTCAATGGCAAACTGCCCGAATGAGTCATCTTGCTTGATGGTGTTGACTTGAAAGATTGGTTTGTTCATATATTGGGTCCTCCTTAGCGAGAATAAAACTCGACGATTAGTTGTTCGTTAATATTAGCAGCGATATCATCTCGTTCAGGGAGTCTGTTGATTTTGCCTGAGGTGGCTTTGCGGGCAAGCCAAGCGGGTGTGGTGTATTCTTTGTCTTCGAGCATTTCCTTGACGTAAGGAATGGCGGCGGCCGTTGCAGAAATAGAGACTGTCTCTTCAACTTGAACCTGATATGAAGGGATTGAGAGTTTTTTGCCGCTAACTAAGACGTTGCCATGGGAAACTAGTTGTCTAGCGGCGCGGCGAGTAGGTGCAAAGCCCAGACGATAAATAACATTATCAAGACGTCTCTCAAGAAGAATAAGAATCATGGCACCTGTTGCCTGAGGTGTGCGAGAAGCTACTTTGTAGTAATTCTTGAACTGCTTTTCCAGAATGCCGTACATTGCTTTGGCGCGCTGTTTTTCCATGAGTTGGTAACCGTAATCTGAGATTTTGGTTCTACCCCTTCTGCCATGTTGGCCAGGAAGAGTGGCTGCGCGACGCTCCAATGACTTGGGGTTGGTTTTGAGCCCTAGGTCCATACCTAGTCTACGAGCTCGTTTGTTACGTGGTCCGTTTGGTCTTGCCATGTCTATCCTTTCCTAGGTTTCTTAGCGCGAGTACCGTTGTGAGGGATTGGAGTGACGTCACTGATTGCGGTGATCTTAAGGCCTGCTGCACGCAAAACTCGAAGAGCGGCGTCTCGCCCAGGACCTGGACCTTTGATAAATACTTCTGCTTCTCTGAGCCCCATCTCTTTTGCGGCATCGATTGCGGCAGTGACAGCCTGAGTAGCGGCGTAGGGAGTGCTCCTTCTGGAACCCTTGAAACCAACTTTGCCAGTTGAGCTCCAGGTTGCGGTGTTGCCGCCCTGATCAGTAATCGTGATAAGGGTATTGTTGAAGGTTGCAACAATGTAGATTCGACCTGATGTAAGTGTGCGTTTTTTTGCCATTTTTTTTATATTTCTATTTAGAAAAGGAAAATCCTTTTTGATATCTACTTAGCTATATCCTCCTTTTTCTGAGCGCCGATAGTTTTTCGTTTACCACGGCGCGTGCGAGCATTAACTCGAGTTCTTTGTCCTCGAGAAGGGAGTCCCATGGTGTGTCTCATGCCTCTGTAGGCACCGATTCGTTTGAGTCTGACGATGTTTTCTCTGACTTCTTTTCTAAGATCTCCTTCGACTTTGTATTCTTCGAGGATTTTCTGGAGCTTGACGACTGCATCTGCTTCGAGGGCTTTGACTCGGGTATCTGGATTAAGGCCAGTTTTTTTGATCAGATCAGCGGCGATCTTGGGCCCAATACCATAAATATACGTAAGGGCAATCACGACGCGTTTTTCTTGTGGTAGGTCAACTCCGACTAGACGTAACATATTATTTTTCTATTATCCTTGGCGCTGTTTATGACGAGGATTCTCGCAAACTATATATAATACTCTTTTACGTCTGACAAACTTACATTTGATACAGCGTTTTTTGAGTGATACTTGTACTTTCATAATGTTTATTTCTTGTTATTAGTTTTATGTTCTGGGCGAGGCTCCCTGATCCGGTAGGTAATCCTACCCTTACTTAGATCATACGGCGTCATCTCGACCTTAACCTGGTCTCCTGGCATAATACTGATTCTGTACATGCGCATCTTGCCAGAGAGGTGTGCGAGAATCTCTCTCCCGTCTTCTTCTAACTCTACCCTGAACGTGGTGTTGGGTAGTGCTTGGGTAACGGTGCCAAGCTTTTCTTCTAGTTGTGCTTTGATCATTATATTAGTTAGAGCTCATATTTTACCAGACTTCGTAACCTGGAACAACGTTGGTTTTGTCAATATAGAATAACCGTCATGTGTTACTTCGACGGTTTCTTCGAATACGCCTGAAAGTTTATCATCTTTTGTCTTAATTGTCCAACCATCTTCCTCGAGTAGTAGATGTGGTTTGCCTGCTGTGTAGATCATTTCGATGGCGAGAGTCTGACCGATAACGAGTTGGGGGGTGGTTTCGAGAGCACAATTAAGTTGATTGGGAATCATGGGATCTTCGTGAAGTTGGCGTCCAACTCCGTGTCCAGTAAGCTCCTGAAATGATGTGAGACCGTGTTTTTTGAGAGCTTGTTCAGTCGCGCGTGAGATATGGCCGATGCGATTGCCTGGTTTAACTTGAGAAAGTGCAGCCTTGATCGCGGCAAGTCCTCCGTCAATAACCTGCTGTGATTCCTTACAAGGAGCGCCAACTATTTTTGTGAAGGCGCCGTCAAGGTGATAACCCTTGTAGTAGACCCCAAGGTCTACTGTAACCACGTCACCGTCGACAAAAGGTACAGTAGAGGTCGGAATCCCATGAACTGTGCTTGCTCCCACGTTAATGCAGGTTGCCCACTGATAGTTATCTACTGTGGTAAAAGACGGTTTGGCACCGGCTTCCTTGATCATCTCCTGAGTTTTGGTCTCTAGCTCAAGTGGAGTGGCTCCAATTTGAGTGAGGTTATAAATCTCCTGGCGAATTGCACCATGAATCTCTCCCCCAATCCTCATCTTGCTAAGTTTGCTCATGTACGACTCTGCTTAACCTGGACCCGTGCGGCAATATCAGTCTGGATATCTTCGATTGCGAGTTCTCCGTTAATCTCGATAAGCACACCAGACTGTTCGTAATAGCTAAGAACGTCAGCCTCCTGCTCATTGTAGATCTTGAGCCGACTGGCAATCTTATCAGGAGAATCATGAAGAGAACCATCGGGAGACTTGCGACCACGGGCCGTGAGTCTTTTGACACTCTCATCCTCAGAAACTTTGAGATAGAAGACTAGGTCGACTGCTTTGTCGTATTTGTCTAGTTTGTCGGCGAGAAATTCAGCCTGAGTGATGTTGCGAGGAAACCCATCGATGATCCAACCATTTTCTGTGTCAGGCTGCTTTAGCCGGTTTTTCCAGAGAACAAACATCTCGGTGTCGGCGACGTAGTATCCCTTGGAAAGAGACTCTCTGCACATATCACCGATCATTCCTTGGTCGTCGGATGCACCCCAGCGAACAAGATCGCCTGAGGCAATATAAGTGACACCGAGTTTTTCTGCGAGGAGCTTAGCCTGGGTAGATTTGCCGGAGCCTTCTGGGCCGTAGAAAATGATGTTTAACATATGAAACTCCTTATAAATAGATTATCGAATAAATGAGTCGTAGCTCTTGGTAACTAGGTATGACTCCATCTTGCGGTAAGTCTCCAGGACTACCGAGACCACAATCAAGATACTAGTACCACCAATTGTGATTGTGGAGAGACCGGTAAAACCCTGGACAATGCTTGGGAGAATAGCGATGGTGCCGAGAAAAAGTGCGCCGGCGAGAGTGGTGCGCTTAACAATGTAGCTAAGGTATTTTGAGGTGTGTTTGCCTGGTCTGATCCCGGGAATATAGCCCCCGCTTTTTTTGAGTTGATCACTGATCTTGTCAGTATCAAAGACGATAGCGGTGTAAAAATAAGTGAAGGCGACCACAAGTGAGAAGTAGATTACGTTATAACTAATTGACTGAGGGGTAAAAGAAGCGGCAAACGAGGTAGCGGCCGCGGCGATAGACTGGTTGGGAAGATTGGTGAGAAGTCTGGCGATCATTGAAGGAGCAAGGACAATGGCAATTGCGAAGATGACGGGAATGACACCTGCGTTGTTGAGTTTGATGGGGAGGAAGGTCGCCCCACCACCCATTTCTTTGCCACCACGAATACGGCGAGAGTAAGAAACTGGAATCTCACGTCTAGCCTCGTCGATCGTGACGACGAAATATATCACGACTAGTGCAAGGAGCGCATAGACGATGAGACTGGCGATGGAAGTGGTCGTGGCGGCGGCTGTAGTCTGGAAAAGAGAGATTGGAAGTCTGCCGACAATACCTGCAAAGATTAACATCGAGATTCCGTTGCCGATACCATACTCTGTGAGATTCTCACCTAGCCACATAAGGAAAATACTACCTGCAGAGAGGGTCGTGATGATAGTGAGAAGCTCTAGAGGAGAGCTGGCGGTGACGAGACCGGAACTGTTAAGTAGTAGGTACATGGCAACACTCTGGCCGAGCGCAAGAGGGACTGCAAGCATTCTAGTGTACTGATTAATCTGCTCTTGACCTGACTCACCCTCTTTTTGGAGTTCTTCGAGTTTTTTGATTGCCATGGTCATGACCTGCATGATAATCGAGGCGTTGATGTAGGGACCTAAGCCGAGCGCGAGAATCGAGAAGTTGGCGAGAGTGCCTCCTGAGAAAATATCCAGAAGACCTAGAAGTTCGTTGCTGGCAAAAACTGAGCGAATTGCCTCGGTATTAACTCCAGGAACTGTGATGTGGGCAACAAGACGGAAAATAAAAAGAGTAGCAAGTGTGACAAGAGACCGCGTACGTAGTTCACGGTTAGACCAGATTTTTTTGAGGGTTTCACTCATCATGTGGGCCAGCACTTCCTCCTATTTTTTTGATGGCAGTTTTTGCTGATGTGGTACAGGGAACGAGGACTTTGAGGGGCTTGGTGAGTTTGCCAGTTCCTACTACCTTGACTTTTGCGCGAATCATTTCAGTGCGAGTGATGATCCCGGCTTTGTAGAGGGATTCTTTGGTGATCTCGGAGCCGGATTTACACTTATCAAGATCACTGAGAGTGAGGGTAACTTTGGGGGAGAGTGCGTTAAAGCGAGATTTACCACGCATAAAAGGCAAACGCTTGAACCAGACCCATGATGAACCGATGAAGTATGCAGGAACTTTTGTTCTACTCTTTTGGCCCTTTTGACCACGACTTGCGGTGTGTCCACCCTTGCCAGAACCATACCCGCGACCTAGACGCTTGGCTGGACGAGCAACAGTAGTGGGAAGTGAGTGTAGTTTCATTTGTTTTGTCCTAGTGCAGTTTTTGTATCGACGGTTTTTTTCATAAGTTTGAGCGCGTTAAATGTGGCGCTGACGTTTGTGAGCTTGTTGTTGGTGCCGAGAGTTTTTGCGACAACATCCTTGACCCCTGCCAACTCTAACACTGATCTAACGGAACCGCCAGCAATAACTCCAGTTCCAAGAGGAGCTGGTTTGATCATGAGTCTTGCTGCCCCGTATTTGATGTTGACGTCGTGGGCGACTGTGCGACCATCAACGAGAGGAATGGTGATTAACTGCTTTTTGGCTTTCCTGACACCTTTTTTGATGGCAGAGAGAACATCCTTGGCTTTGCCTAGTGCGACCCCAACTCTCCCCTTGCGATCCCCGATGACGATGAGGGCGGTAAAGCTAGCTTGGTTCCCACCCTTGGTTTTTTTGGAAACTCGAGAAATACGAATGACCTTCTCGTCAAATTCTTTTGGTTCTTTGCGTCTGTTATATCTTTTGTCCATAGGTGGTTCCTTTATATTGTTAGCCCAGCTTTACGAGCAGCCTCGGCGAGTGCTTTGACTCTGCCGTGAAAGCGATATCCACCGCGATCAAAGACAACCTGCTTGATGTCTTTTTTAAGAATAAGGGCTGCGATCTCGGTGCCTACTTTTGCTGCTCTCTCTATTTTGGTGCCGGTTTTTAACTTGGCGTCAGAGGCGGCAACTATAGTCTTGCCCGTTGAGTCATCAATGAGTTGAGCCCAGATATGAGCGTTACTCCTGTAGACGGAAAGTCTGGGATATTTGGAGACGGCTCGGATTGAGCTGCGGACTCTTTTGGCTCTTCTTTTTGAGTTTGGAATATTCATGTGTGATTAGGCTGCTGCAGTCTTGGCTGCTTTGCCTGCCTTTCTACGAACTACTTCTCCCTGATATCTAACACCTTTTCCTTTATATGGCTCTGGCTTTTTGTAGGAGCGAATGACGGCGGCAGTTTGTCCAACTACCTGCCTGTCAATTCCAGAAATATGAATGACGTTGTTGCCTTCGAGCTTGATCTCGACCCCAGCTGGAATGGGATAGTCGATGTCGTGGGAGAATCCGAGAGCAAGAACGAGTTTTTTGCCTTCCATACGGGCGCGGTAACCAGTACCGACTAGTTCGAGGGTAACCTTGAATCCATTAGTGACCCCTTCGACCATGTTGGCCACGAGTGCACGAGTCAAGCCGTGGAGAGCCTTGACTGGCTTATCTTCACTAGTTCTTGTAAAAGTAATGATACTTTCATCTTGGGAAAGTTTGATTTTGCGAGGAAGGGTGTGAACTAGCTCTCCTTTGGGACCCTTAACAGTGATCGTAAGATGATCCTGAGTAAGAGTAGTTCCAGTAGGCAGAATAATGGGTAGGCGACCGATTTTTGACATATTTACCAAAGTTCCAGAAGAACTTCCCCTCCTAGTTTGTTTTTACGAGCTTCGTTCCCAGTCATAACACCTTTTGAGGTAGAGATGATGGAGATTCCTAGTCCGCTGAGAACTGGCTTGAGATCACTTGCTGAGTGATAGATTCGCACACCAGGCTTACTGATACGCTTGATCTCGGTAATACTTGGATTACTACCGGCGTAGTTAAGGGTGAGTTTGAGAGTTTGCTTGGGGTATTCACCTAGAGTTTCCTGGCTTTTGAGGTATTTTTCCTTGATCATAACCTCTGCAACTTCTACAAGTAGAGTGGTGCGAGGCATCTCGACCTCTTTTTTGCCGGCAAGATAGCCGTTTCTGATTCTGGTTGCCATGTCTGATAGTCGATCGTTCATATATTCCTTTTGTTGATTACCAACTTGCCTTTGTTACCCCTGGTAAATGACCCTTGTGGGCTTGTTCTCGAAAACATAGTCTGCACATGCCAAACTGCCTTAGATAGGCTTTTGGTCGGCCACAAAGCTTGCAGCGATTATGCTCACGAGTTTTGAACTTCTGTTTTTTCTTGCTTTTGACGATGAGTGATGTTTTTGCCATGATTATTTGCCTTCATCTCCCAATTCGTTGGGATCTTTCTTTTCAAATGGAATCCCGATAAGTTCGAGGAATCTATAAGCTATTTCATCAGTACAACCTGAGGTCACGATCGTGATCTCTAGTCCTCTGATTTTTTGTACTTTTGAGTAATCAATCTCTGGAAAGATTATTTGCTCACTAAGTCCGAGAGTGTAGTTGCCCGCGCCGTCGAAACTAGTTGTTTTGACACCGCGAAAATCTTTTACCTGCGGAAGGACTATTCTACACAGTTTATCGAGGAAATCAAACATGCTCTGACCGCGAAGGGTTGTGCTTACGCCGATTGCGTCTCCTTCACGGAGTTTGAAACCAGCGATTGATTGCTTGGCTTTGTTAATGCGAGCGAGCTGGCCGGTGATGAGAGTAAGCTCTTCCCGGGACTCTACGATGTCTTTTTTGCTTGAATCAGTTTTGGGGATCCCGATATTGAGAACGATTTTTTTAATGCGAGGAAGTGACATGGGATTATCTATCTTGAGCTCTTTGGTAAGAACTGGATAGATCTCTTTTTCAATTCTGATTTTTAGATTTGAGTCGGTCATATTTGTTTGCCGGTTTTTTTGCTAATTCTGACCACACCTTTTGCAGTGCGTTTGAGTCCTACTCTGATTGGATGACCATCCTCGACTAACATAACGCTAGCAGTGGGGAGGGATCTTTCTTGCTCGATGATACCACCAGCTTGATCTCCACTACCTTTACGGTGTCTTTTGTAGAGGTTAACGCCCTTGACCACCACGCGGTCCTTGGAGTTGACGATCTTGATGATCTCGCCTGATCTGCCCTTGTCTTTGCCTGCAGTGACAAGAACTTGGTCTTTGAGTTTGAATTTTTTCATGATTAGAGTACCTCCGGAGCTAATGATGCAATCTTGGAGTATCCGAGATCCTTGACTTCACGCGCAATGGGGCCAAAAACTCTGGTTCCCAAGGGTTCTTTTGTTTTTGGGTCGATGACGACGGCTGCGTTATCGGAGAACCTGACATAAGTACCGTCTTTGCGTCTGATTTCTTTTCTGGTTCTGACGATGACTGCTTTGACCATGGTCCCATCAGTCACATAAGTGTTAGGTTCTGCCTGATCAACTGCGGCTGTGACGATGTCACCGACATGACCAAAGCGACGGTGTGAACCACCGTGCACAAGAATAACTCGAAGGCGTTTGGCCCCTGAATTATCTGCTGGTTTGAGAACTGAGCGTAGTTGGATCATGTTATTTCAAGACCTTAGTAATAATAAAGCGCTTGCGCTTACTCATTGGTCGAGACTCTGAGATCTCGACTGAGTCGCCACTCTTGGCTTTGATGGAGTTGTCGACGAGATATTTTTTGGAGCGTTTGACTGTTTTTTTGTAAAGAGGGTGGCGCCAGGATGACTCAACCATGACGACGGCCGAGTTTTGCATTTTGTCTGAGATAATTGTGCCTGTAAGTTTTTTCATGTTATTCCTGTTTATTTTCTTTCTTGTCCTTGACTACCTCTTCAGCTTTAAGTTGAGTGAGAATAGTTTTTAATTGAGCAATTGAGCGTCTGATGGCTTTTGCGGAGCGCACGTTCTTGGTCTCTCCGCGGCCAACCTTAAGGCTAGTAGAGGCAAGCTCGATCCTAAGCTCATTGAGCTTAGCCCAAATGCTTTTATGGCCAGATTTTTTGAGATCTATGAGATCACTCTTCAAGTATGTCATAAAATTTGACCTCTAATTATAAATGCTGTTTTGACAGGAAGTTTGCTAGCTGCCTTGCGGAAAGCTTCGCGAGCGACATCTTCCGGAACGCTCCCTAGCTCGAACAGTATTGTACCTCTTCTGACGACTGCTTTGTAGGTATCAATATCACCTTTGCCAGAACCCATCTTACTACCGGCAGCTTTTTTGGTGGTGGGTTTGTGTGGAAAGATCCTAAGCCATAGTTTACCAACGCGGTTGGTGTGGTGGGTGATGGTGCGTCTAGCTGACTCGATTTGTTGTGAAGTAATAAGGTGGCTCTCGAGTGCGCGCAGACCAAAATCACCAAAAGCAACGGTAGTCCCTCTGGAAGCTGGACCCTTCATACTGCCTCTAAATTCTTTGCGGTATTTGCGTTTTCTTGGTTGTAACATAGTTTGTTGATCAGATATCCTTAGATCTCTGATTCTCCTTTGTAGATCCAGACTTTGATACCAACGTATCCGGAGCGAGTAAGGGCGGGGACTTTGGCGTAGTCAATATCTGACCTGAGAGTCTGGGTGGGGATGCTACCTGTGGAGTATTTTTCGGAGCGAGCAATCTCTGCACCACCAACACGACCCTTGAGCTGGAGCTTGATGCCTTTTGCGCCTGCTGCCATGACTCTTTCTTGAGCTTGGGCAACTGCACGACGATGAGGATAACGTTTGATGAGCTGTTCGGCAATTCTCTCACCGACGAGCTTGGCTGAGAGGTCTGGACTCTTGATCTCTTGGACATTGAGCTCAAACTTGGTGGAGTCACCGGCACCGAGTTTTTTGATGAACTCAGTTAATTCTTTGTTGAGAAGCTCAAGATTGGATCCGCCGCGACCAATAACAACTCCTGGACGTCCTGCGTGAATGGTGATCTTGATTACGTTAATGGAGCGCTCGATGATAACTTTGTCGACACCGGCTAGCTTGAGTCTTTCCATGATGAACTCACGGATCTTGATGTCCTCTAGAACTAGTTTCTGGTAGTCATCACTGTCTGCATACCACCTTGAAGAAGGTTTGTACAAAATTCCGAGACGGAAGACTAGTGGATTAACTTTTTGGCCCATTTTTACTTTCTAGAATAACTCTAATATGAGATGATCTTTTCATAATATTGTGGGCAGTACCCCTACTAACTGCGCGAAATCTCTTGAGTGTAGGTCCCTCACCAATGTCGATGATCTTGACGATAAGGTTGTCTGGGTCGATCCCCAACTCTTGCTTAGCAGCTGCGGTGGCCTGTCTGATGGTTTTGGCGACTGGGAGGGCGGCTCTTTTTCCCATGAAGCGAAGATAGTCGAGCGCGCGATCAGCTGAGAGGCCACGAACGGAGTCAGCGATAAGTCTGAGCTTGCGCGGACTAGTTCTGATGTATTTTTGAGTAGCTTTCATATTTAGGTCTTTGCCAGAGTTCGTTTAACTATTTTGCCGTGTCCGTAAAAAGTGCGAGTGGGGGAAAATTCCCCGAGCTTATGACCCACCATGGTCTCTGAAACAAAGACTTCTTTGAAGAGCTTGCCATTGTGGACGAGAAAAGTGTGTCCGACGAATTCGGGAGGAATAGAGGAAGCCCTGGCCCAAGTCTTGATTGGGCTTTTGCGACCAATCTCAACCTGCTTCATGACTTTTTTGAGAAGCTTTTGGTCGATGTATGGACCTTTGTGACTACTTCTGCTCATGTTATTTCTTTCTTCTAGTAATAATTAGTTTGTCAGAATATTTTCTAACTGCGCGAGTGCGCTTACCCAGAGTCTTTTTACCCCAAGGTGACTTAGGGGACGGCATACCGATACCACTTCGACCTTCTCCTCCTCCATGAGGGTGAGAACCAGGGTGTTGTGCAACACCTCTGACTGCAGGACGCCAACCCATGAGTCTTTTGCGTCCAGCTTTGCCGATTGAGCGGTTTTTGTGATCTGGATTAGAAACTTGACCGATTGTAGCAAAACAAATTGATTTGATCAATCTAACTTCGCCTGAAGGAAGCTTAACGATCACGGAGTCATCTTCTTTGGACTGGATAGTAGCGGCAGTGCCTGCGGAACGGACGATCTGCCCACCTCGACCTGGCTTGAGCTCGATATTGTGAATAGGTTGACCAACTGGGATCTTTTTGAGAGGAAGAGCGTTACCGAGCTTGATGGGGGCGTCGGAGCCTGCTTGGACGATATCTCCTACCTTGAGAGAATCTGGAGCGAGAATGTAACGTTTTTCGCCATCACGATAAAATACGAGCGCGATCGTGGCTGATCTGCCTGGATCGTACTCAAGTGTTGCGACACGACCCTCGATGGTTTTGTTGCGACGGAAATCTACCTTGCGAAGTCTGCGTTTGACTCCCCCACCCCTGTGGCGTGTGGTGATGTGACCATGAGCGTTACGACCAGCTTTACTTCTCTTGGCAGAAGTGAGTGATTTTTCTGGTTTTGAAGTGGTGTATTCAACCTGAGTGTCAACGCGATGGCGCTGTCCGGCGGTGGTTGGTTTGCGTGCTTTTAACATATTATTCTTCTTTTAGATCAAATAGAGAGATAGTTTCGCCTTTTTTGAGCCAGACTCGAGCGATTTTTTTGGTAGCAGTAGTGCTAGCTAGTCGACGTCTGCCTGTTCTTTTGGCGGTTGGCTTAATGATGGTAGTGTTAACTTTTGTGACGTGAACTGAGAAGAGCTCTGTAACGAGCTCCCTAATCTGATGCTTGGTAGCAGATGGCAAGACCTGGAAGGTAAAGATGCTGCGCGCGGCGTCAGCCATGGATTTTTCGGTGATAATGGGTTTAACTAGGATAGTCATGATTATTTCTTATCGGCAATTAGTTTGTTATTAGCGCGAGCAACTAGTGCGGCAAGGGACTCTTTGGTAACAACGACGAAGTCAGCGCTGACGAGGTCGAAGGCGTTGACGAGATTGTCCCTTTTGAGGGTAATTCTCTGAAGGTTACTTAGTGAACGATAGAGCTTGTCGTTATTGTTGTGGATGATGACGAGAGTTTTGTTTTTTGGGTGATTGGCAATCTTGGCAAAGAGTGAGGTAGTGGCAGAAGTCTTGCCCGTGATTTCATCAGGATTACTGAGACCGGCGAGGGCGGTTTCTTTGAGTTTGTAGGCGAGTGCGCTTTTGAGGGCGAGACGACGCATTTTTTTGGGGAGGGAGAGAGCTTGAGCTCTGATCCCTTTGGGGCCGTGGGCAACACCTCCACCAACAAAGATAGGAGCATAACGAGAACCGTGGCGAGCGTTACCTGTTCCTTTTTGGGGATAGATCTTGCGAGTACTACCTACTACTTCTCCGCGTGTTTTGACGCGACTAGTGTTCTGGTGGGAGTTAACCTGGTAAATACGAAGAGCTTGAGCGAGTAGAGAGTCGTTGGGCTCGCCTAGATCTGCTGGTTTGAGTGTCCAGTCAGCAAGCTTAACTCCTTTGATGTTATATGCAGATAGTTTCATTATTTGTTCTCCTGCGGGGCTTTAGTGGGCAATCCACCAGTGACAAAGTCGAGCTTGGGGGAGTCTTTTTTGCCAGTTACGGTGAGAACAACTAGTGAGCCAGTGTGGCCAGGTACCGGGCCTGTAACCCAAGCTTGATTATCGTGAACTAGAACAGTGAGAGAGTTTTTGACGGTTTTGGTATCTGAACCCATACGACCTGGCATTTTTTTGCCTTTATGAACGCGACCTGGAGTAGTACCCTGTCCAATTGAGCCGGGAGCACGAGTACGATCAGATTGTCCATGAGTCTTAACGCCTCCAGCAAATCCCCATCTCTTGACAACGCCTGCAAATCCCTTACCCTTGGAAACTCCCTGGACTGAGACTACTGTGCCTGACTCGATGTGATCGGAGGGAGTTATGAGATCACCAACTGAGAGATCCTCTAGAAAAGGAATTTCGCGATGTTTGTTTTTGCCGAAACTCACTTGAGTTGATTGGTAGCCATCAGTCTCAAGAGTGCGAACAGCAGAGACTTTGAGGGGCCATAGGGCGAGTTTGGTGACTGCCGTGCGAGTCCCACTAATGTAGGCTTCTCCCATATTCTGTTTGGTGGCAAATAGTACTTGTGTCATGTGATTATTTTTTTGTAGATAATTTCTGAATAGGTTACATCTTAACTTCGATACCAACTCCGGCAGGAAGTTCTAGATGCATAAGAGAGTCAATAGTTTTGCCGGTTGGCTTCTCGATATCAATTAGTCTTTTGTGAGTGAGGATCTGGAACTGTTCGCGGTGATTTTTCTCGACATGAGGAGAGGTGAGAACTGTTGTGACCTGTCTCTTGGTAGGAAGCGGAACTGGACCAATGACGCGCGCGCCAGTTTGGAGCGCGGTATCGATAATTTTTGCGGCAGCCTCATCGATCACGCGGTGATCAAATGATTTGAGTTTAACTCTGATTCTGGTTGCTGTTTTTGCCATGTTGTCTTTCTAGTGACGTAATGCGGTCCGAGATTAATCGGACCGCAGTGCCATATCCTTTTTATGTCAGGATTGGCGATTGCTAGATTGTAAAAGGACTCTCCTTTCGCCTGCTGGCGAGCCCTTCTTGATTTGCAATCAGGA
>CAXCDZ010000015.1:0-14903 GCA_963981525.1 uncultured bacterium
GAGAGTGCGATCTCTCGTCGCAAGTTACCCCCATCAACCAAGATGCTATTCTTAACCACTCTTCCCGAGAGATATCTCTCCGTCACTTCATACGTCGTGTTCCCCAGGCCTGACAGAGTCAGCGGGAACACTTCTTGATGACTCCCACTCTTATCATAGTTCACCGCCATCACTCGGATCACTCGGTCCGCACCACGCGCGGCCATCGCCGTCACATAATCCCCTTCTCCAGATACCAACAGCCGTGTCCCACTCATCTCTGATAGCATCTCCATCGCACGAAACCTAGGTTTCTTCTCAATAGCCCCAAACTTCTCATGCGTCAACATTCCCCATCCACCATGGTACTTCTCCTCCGCATGCGGACCATCCTGCACCTCGAACGTGAGCGCCATATCAATCCCTGTACCCACTAGCGCTCTGTTCACGGCCAGATAATGCGCCGCTGCCCATCTCCCGTCATACGAGCTCGACCTCTCCGGATTAACTCCCCACTCCGAGATATACAGACTCTGCGCACGAGTAATCTCAGGTGCGATCATCTCGCTAGCGGTAGTGGCATCATCCACAAAATCCTCCACTTCTGCCGAGTATCTGTGCCACGAGAAAAAGTCGATCCGCACCTGCTCATCCAACTTCTGGTAAAACCCCTTCACCCATGCCGGATAAAATCCAGTCGTTGCCGGCCCACCAATCTGGAATGGCTTCGCCCCTCGCACACTCACTGCTGCATTACTAGCGACAGAGTACATCTGCGGATAACTCTTATCCCCGTACATCTTCCAGCCTCCGAATAGATCAGGCTCATTCCAAACCTCATAGATCACGTTATTTAGTCCGCCTTTGTAGTCACGCGAGTAGTGTCCTACCAGTGCCGCCACCACCTGCCCCCACTCTCCCCACTCGCGGGGGAGGTCGAGAATATCACTCTTACTAATCGTGTCCGGCATATACGAGATCGAAAAATACGGTAGAGCCCCAGCCGAGATAATATCCCCCACGATTCGGTCCAGCCTACTCCAGTCATATGCTAGTCTCCCATCCACTCGCGAGACTACCCCATACCCATCATATAGATGGTCAATCCGGACATACTTCACCCCCACACTTTTCATTAACCCAGATACCTTACTCATTCTCAGGTCAGAATCCAATGGTTTCTCAAATCCCTGCGACACCCCACTCCAGATATTTCTCAACTGTCCTTGTCCCTTGTCTACCGAAACCACAATCGTCGCTGGACGAAAATATGCCCCCGTCACCCATTTCCAGGCAGTTTGCGCGAGTCCAATAGTCCAGGGCAAACTCAACACTAGTATTCCCACGACAATCAGTGACTTCTTGTTCTTCTCCCACCATCTTGATTTACGTTTCTTTGCCACCGTGTCCCTCCGTAGCTTGCACCCCTTTCTATTAGCGAAGGGGGATACGTCCAGACTATCACAAAAAGACTAACACAGTCTACACCACACTTGACATTCTCAAGCACTATGATATTATAGGCCTCATGAAATCATTTATGACCGGGCTAATAGCCATTCTTATTATCGGATCAGTTGCTCTATTCGTGCGCAATCAGAACCTCATCCCCAACACTAATTCCACTCCAACCCCTACTCCCACAGCGCTCCCCACTAACTGGGACATGGAGCCAGAGACTTCCCGAGATAACTCTCCCACTGAATCTACTGAGCCAACTGAATCTACTGAGCTAACTACCTCCACCACTAAGGGCGGCGAGATTCTCGGCAAAACCACAAAACCCGTCACTCCAGCCACCACAACTAAAACCACTACCACGAAAAAAACCACCTCCATCAAAATCCTCGAGAGCTCCGACTGCCTGCTCGACGCCGTAACCTACGTGCGCGACATAACCTCACCTCTCACAGTCAAGTACTCGCTCAAAGACGACTACTCCGCCACTGTCACCATCTGGAAAGAGTCCGGCGAGTCAGTCCTCAATCAGACCCTCATTAGCGGGAATGGCATTCTTGCCACAATAGATACCACAGATAACCTCAAATTCCAAATCGTCAGCCAATCATGCACCGAGACCTCGGACACCTGGCTCACAATCACTGCACAGCAGTAATTAAGTATCTCAGTTGGCTCAGTAGATTCAGTTAGCTCAGTGGGAATATTTATGCAGTTATTTTTTCGTTTTCTGGATAAATAATGTCAACTGTCTCACAACATAGTCTACTTGATCATATAATTTCTCAAACTGATCCTTACTTAAGTATCCCAAGTCTAATGCCAGATACAACTGACTTCTAACCTCAGATGCAGATCCTCTCGCAATATACAAAAACCTTACAAAATCAGCACTGCTGCCCCGATCAAATCCCTCCGCAATGTTTGAACTAATAGAAACTACTGCTCTTCGAATCTGATCACGAAGACCAAAATCTCTCCAGCTCTTTGTCACTCCATACAATTCCCCACTCAATTTTCTCGCATTCTGCCACGTTAATAAATCTTCAAATCTACTTGCTTTGCTCACATCTTAACTATATCACCTATCCTTCCCCACTGAATCTACTGAGATAACTGAATCTACTGAGCTACGTATTATTTACGTCACCCTACTAACATAAGTCCCGTCATCCGTACTCACGATAATCATCGTCCCCTCCTTGATAAACAGCGGCACCATCACTTCCATCCCCCCTTCAACTATCACCGGCTTGCGCGCCCCGTTCACAGTGTTCCCTGCCGCCGACTCTGCCGCCTCCACCACTTTCACATTCACCTTGAGCGGGAATCTACACCCCACGACCTCGTTATCATAGAATGTCAAAAACAACTTCATCTCAGGTTGTAGCCACTTCCCCTTGCCCTCAAAGATCTTCTCATGTACCTCAAACTGCTCAAAAGACCTCGGATCCATGAAATAATATGTCGTATCTTCTCTATACAAGAACTGCAACTCCACGATCTCGACTTCCTCCAGCTCCACGGAATCACTCGACTTGTACGTATACTCCAGTACATTATGAGTCTTGAGATTACGCAGCTTAGTGCGCGCAAACGCACTCCCCTTGCCTGGGAAATAAAACTCACACTTCAATACCTGGTGAGGCTGGTTCTTGTGAGACACATACATGTCTTTTTTTAGTTGGTTGGCTTTGATACTAGACATAACCCAGATATTATAACCCGTACCAACCAACTTTCCTATAACTAGCCTCTCACATGTTTTTTAAGTGGTAAAAAATGTCGCAGCACGACGGTGCGAGATCTTAAGACAAATTTTCAGCAGAAAATTATGTGTGGTTTTACGTTTAAAATATGTGTGAGATGGCTAGCGGGAAAGTTGCTAGATTATTTCTCGTATCTCTCTAATATTTTTCGCATCTGAAAACAGCATCACCAACCGATCCACTCCTACAGCTATTCCCCCAGTCTCCGGCATCCCACTCTTGAGAGCTTCGATAAACTCCGTATCCATTGGATACTCAGTCTTACCCAGTTTCTTGCGCTCCAGTAGATCCGCCTTACATCTCGCTTCCTGTTCTTCCCAGTCAGTGAGCTCCGAAAAGATATTCGCTAGCTCCATCCCTGCTAGATATACCTCCGCACGCTCTGCATAACGTGGATCACAACACTTTTTGGCAAGGGCAGCCTGCGCAATCGGGTAGTCATATAGAACAGTTGGTCGCACCTTCCCCAGCTCAGGCTCGATCTCATTCGCCATAATCTGATTCCAAACCTCCTCCCACGTCGTCGTCTCGCTAACCTGATATCCCTTTTCACTCGCTTTTTCCTTTAGCTTTTCCTCATCTAACATCACATCTTCCTCAATCCCTGCATATTTCTCAAATGCCTGTTTAACCGAGATCTTCTCCCACTCACCTCCAAGATCATATTCTTTCCCTTGGTATTCCAACACTGAATCTACTGAATTCACTGCATCCACTGAGACACTTTCTCTGATGTGCAACATCAATGATTGCATCTCCCTCGCTACACTCATATAGTCACCCCCCACCTCATACCATTCTAGAATAGAGAACTCAGGACTATGTCGCGGACTCTTACCTTCGCCATTACGAAAAGAGCTCGTGATCTGGAAAATCGACCCACTCCCCTCACACAACATCTTTTTCATCGAGAACTCAGGTGAGGTAGGGAGAAACATCTGCCTCTCATTCCCCCGATCATCTGTCATGGTAGTCTCAAAAACCTCCAGAAACGGCTCAGTGCTAACAGTTGGCAGTAGCAGTGGGGTCGTCACTTCATGGAATCCACAGTTCTTAAAATATTCGCGAATTGAGTCAATCACTCGCTCTCTTATCCAGTATTTCTCCCAGTTCCTTTTCATACTGCGATTTTATCACTCATTTAACTCACGCATCCCAAAGAGACTACCATGTTTCTATTTTGCGAGTATTCGTTAAGAAATTGAGTTAGATTACTCTATTCATGTGAGTACCTAATTTTAGTCACTCGACAAAACTGGAATTGGTAGACTCTCTAGGTGTGAGTTTGGTTCCAACATCAATACCTTAACCTTGCCCCCACCTTCACCTTCTTAAGCAACCGATCATCAGTAAGCAGCTTTCCACATCCTCGCGCCACTGCCGTGAGAGGATCATCCGCTACCCAGACCGGCATACTCGTCGCCTCAGATATCAGCTTATCAATCCCGCGAATAAGTGATCCTCCTCCTGCCATCGTAATCCCATGCTGGAGAATATCCGAGACTAACTCTGGTGGTGTCTCCTCCAGTACATCCTTGATCGCTCGGATAATCTGCTGGAGAGTAGGCGCTAGCGCCTCACGTACCTCAGCTTCCGAGAACTTGGTAGACATCGGCAGTCCAGATGAGATCTCTCGTCCGCGCACCACGATCTGCAACGGTGTCTTACTCCCAGTTGGCACAGCACTCCCGATCCCGATCTTTACTTCTTCTGCACTCGCGTCACCTAGTAGTAGCCCATGCTTCATTCGCGCAAAATGGATTATCGCCTCTGTTAACTCATCTCCTGCAATTCGCAGTGACTTATTTAGCACTATTCCACCCAGCGAGAGCACCGCGATCTCTGCTGTCCCTCCACCAATATCAATGATCATCTGTCCTCTCGGCTCATCAATCGGTAGTCCCGCGCCAATTGCAGCCGCCATCGGCTCCTCAACCAGGATCGCCTCTCTTGCCCCCGCCTCCATTGCAGCCGCTCTCACAGCGCGTCTCTCCACTTCTGTTACTCCAGATGGGATTCCCACAATCACTCGGGGTCTCGGCACTTTCGAGATCCAGGGAGATGTCTTGTGTACCATTTTGATGTAGTAATCAAGCATAGCCTCTGCCCCGTCATAATCTGCTATCACTCCGTCCCGCAGTGGCCTGATCGCCTCGATCGCCTCAGGAGTTTTCCCTGCCATTAGCTTCGCCTCAGACCCGATCGCAAGCACCGCTCCCGTTCGCTTGTGCCGCGCCACATACGACGGCTCTCTGATCATAATCCCCTTGTTCTTGAGAAAAACGAGCGTATTCGCAGTCCCCAGATCTATCCCCATGTCTTGACTAAATAACCCCAAAAATCGATTTATCATATCTGGTAGAGTATATCATAATCAGCCCATAGCCAGCATGTCAGCATATCAGTTACTCAGTAAATCAGTAGATTAATAGATCACAATACTAACTTACTAGCACTTTTTGACTCACAGAAACACTGATACTCCGATGCACTGACACGCCGATATGCCGACTCACTGATCCTGCTATACTATTTCCATGCACAAGATCATCAACTCCACCCTCGTTGCCCTAACCATCTCCATCCCCCTAATCTTTACCACCATCAACTACGAACTCTTCGAGTTCCCCAAGTTCATTCTCCTCCTGGTCGCCACCATCATCATCGCCGTTGCCTGGATCATTGATCTATACCCCAACAGAAAAATGATAATTAGTAGTCTCCCCAGCACACTCAAATCTCTCTCCCCCATCTCACTCGCCATCCTCACAATCCTCAGTACTCAGTTTCTGGCCACCATCTTCTCAATCGATCCACACACCAGTTTCTGGGGATATTACTCTCGCTTTCATCAGGGACTCCTCACCACCACCTGCTATACTTTGATCTACTTCTCCGCTCACAAATATCTGGACTACAAATCTACCCAAAAACTCATCAAAATATCGATAGGAACGGCAATTCTAGTTAGCCTGTACGCCATCGCACAGCGCTTCGGGATTGACAAAACCTTGTGGGTCCAGGACGTCGTCAACCGACCATTTAGCACCCTCGGACAGCCCAACTGGCTCTCAGCTTATCTCATCCCTCAGCTCTTTCTCACCCTCTTCATGTTCTCCACGAAACTAAAAAAATCTTCCTCCATTATTTTTCACCTCATCTACTCAATTATTTTTGCCGCTCTCCTTCTCACCAAATCACGCAGCGGCCTCATCGCCTTCACTTTTTCTTATGTTGTGTACTGGGCACTTCTTGCTCGCTCCATCACCTTTCCAAAAATCAAAAAGCCTCTTATTATTTTCACCACCCTCTCTCTCCTCTTCACCGCCCTCATCGGAACAGCCTATTCTCCCTCCATTTTACCTGCGAGGACCATCCTCGCAGAGGATCAAACTATATCATCAGGCACCCAACTAGAGTCAGGTGGGACCGAGTCAGGCGACATTCGCAAGATAGTCTGGACCGGCGCACTCGACCTGATCAAAAGAGAGCCACTCCTGGGCACTGGCCCCGAAAGCTTCGCCTACTCATACTACTGGACTCGCCCAGCCGAGCACAACCTCACCTCAGAATGGGACTTCCTCTATAACAAAGCCCACAACGAGTACCTCAACTTTGCCGCTACCACCGGCCTACTCGGCCTCACAGCTTACTTATTCTGGCATTTCGCGGTCATGCGCTCCGCTTTTACCCTAGTACCCAAGAGCAAGAAAGCAAGAAAAGATCAAGAAAACTCGCTCCGAGCATACTATCCCGTCCTAGGCGCCTCACTCACTGGATTTTTTGTCACTAACTTCTTTGGCTTCTCTGTCATCCCAGTCTATCTCACCATGATCTTACTCTCTGCTCTCCCCGCAACAATTCAGAGCAAACCCACCAAATCTCACCCAACCCCAACCTCCCACTGGTTACCACTAATCACTATCTCCTGCATCCTGATCATCATCTTCCCCCTCCGACTCTTTATGGCTGACCTGGCGTTTAATAAGGGCAAAGCACACGCCACAGCCAACTCTCTCGAGCAAGCTCGCACATATCTGGAGAGAGCAATCACTCTGCGTCCAGGAGAGTCACTCTATCACTCGTTTATGGCAGAGACTTATGCCCAGATGGCAGCAGCCACTTCTTCCCAGGCTGATCAGGCACTCGCTATTCGTGAGATCAAGTTCACAAGTGACCACAACCCCTGGCATCTCAACTATAGTAAGTCGCGCACCAAGGCCTGGCTCGCTCTTACCACTCTCGACCCCACGTTCTACAACCAAGCCGCACTAGAACTCGAGAACGCTCGCCTCCTCGCTCCTTCCGACCCCAAGCTCGCCTACAACCTCGGCCTTATATACTCACGCACTAACCAAGTAGAGGGCTCAATTAGAGAAATGAAAGCAGCAATCGATCTCAAACCAGACTACTACCAGCCCTACTACGCCCTGACTCTCCTTTATGAAACAACTAAACAAACTAACCTCGTCCTCCCACTCCTCGAACAAGCTGAGAGCAACATCACTCCCCTCCCCGAGCCACTCCAGACGAAACTAGATCTCTACTCTTCTAATTGAAGATCCTTAATTATCCAGCTACACCCATCCGCCGTCATAACTTCAGTAGCCGGCAAGTTCTCACCGTCCTCAAAAACTCCCCAAGTACCTATAACCTCCACAATCTCACCATGATTAATCACACACCCAGTCTCACTCATCTCCCTCGTACTCCCTACATACCGCACTTCCTCACCTTCTGAATGCACAATTCCATCACAATACGCAAATAAAAGCGCGATCATCCCTATCACGACCAAACTAGATAATAGATGCTTTCTTGCAATTTTTTCTCGTTCACTCATTCCCACATCATACGCTACGCTCCACACTCCTTCCTCACACTGACTCACTGATATGCCGACACGCTGACATGCTGATATAATAACCTCATGAACCAACCTATTCTCCAAGTCCCCCACGACGCCCTCCGCCAGGTGGCAGATAAGATCACCGACTTCCACTCAGAGGAGACTCAGTCTCAGATTAACTCACTCACAGACACCATCAAGAGTGCAAAAGAACCAGAGGGAGTCGGCCTTGCCTTCCCCCAGATCGGGATCAACCTCCGTGGATTCGTCACCTACTTACCTGCCAAGCCAGGTCTCCCTGCCAAGACCAAACTCTACCTCAACCCCCAGATTATCGATCAAGATGACAAAACCACCCTCGGCGGCCGCACACCAGACCGACCCACGCTAGAAGGCTGCCTTAGCATCCCCTGGCTATACGGCCCCGTCTACAGGAGCAAAAAAATCAAGATCAGCGCACATGACGAACACGGGGTCGAGTTCCAGAAAACTCTCTCCTCATTCCGCGCCCGACTATTTCTCCACGAACTAGATCACCTAGAGGGCGTGCTCTTTACCGACTACACCACTCGCGACTCCCTCCCCCTCTTCATGTTCCATCCAGATACCCAAGAGTTTACCCCCATCGAGGATCCCTCAGCTGTCATCAAGTGGTAATTACTACTCCCCTACCATCCAATACTCGTTCTTATTCTGCAAATCAATCATTCTCGTACCCATCTCTCCTACTCGATCCGCAACACGTAATCCCGCCCTACTCTTTAACTCATTCCAGCGATCACTTGGTCTTACTCCCCCCAGCACAGTCTTTCCGTTGTGCATGATCCATCTACCCACCCGTAGATCTTTGTCTGTATTCAACAACTCTCCATATGTCATTGCCACCACTATGTTCATATTCGTCTGAGCTCCCGATTGCACATCCTTCCAAAGAGCCCAAAATCCATTCCACATATCTTCATTCTTATGAACTCCTCCCAACACTTCTCCAACATTCCGCACTATAGCCAACTTTGGCAGACTAAAACCTTCTATATCCACATATCGGCTGCCCATCTCTCCAAACAAATTCCCCACAGCTTCCGGATTTTCTACTACAGATGACTCCATTCCTAGTACCATCTGTGCTTGCTCCCAGACACTCTTACAAACCCTATTTACCATTACACTCTCCTCCAACACAACCACGCTCACACCACTTCTACGCGCGTTCACAACTAGAGGCTCACCACCCGTCTCAAGCGAATTGCCTAACACTATCTGACTATTTACCATTACTCTCTCTGGACTATATCCTTCTTTTCTCCACATCTGTCTATTCCCAGCATCTTTATGCCAAAGCAGCTGATCTCTACGCAATCTCACAGACCCTGCTCCGTAATAATGCTTGAATCTCTCTGGATTATAGTTTCCTTCACCAATATCCTTCTTCAGCACTTCCCACTCACCACTAATAAGCTCATCATCAATACTCAAGGCCTGCATAAAAAGCTCCATCGACACTCCTCTAGGCTTCATTCTCGCAAGGTCACGCGCACTCAACTCATGACTACGATTTGGTATTTCACGATCCCCTACCATTATTTTCTCCTAATAATTTACTATCAGACATATTCTACCACTCATTGTCCAGTTCATCTACGCATCAGCTGTGTATTTTCTTGACATTATAGGTTATAATGCTCGAGTTATGGGTCAATAATTGGCAACTCACTATTGCAGTGTCCTTGCCCACCCATCAGCACCTTAACAAGTGGAAATAGCAAAAAAACATTTTCTCCTATGGGCTATCTCACCCGACTCGTGCTCCCTCACGACTCGCGCGAGATAGCTCTACCCGCGGCTGGTAACCGCACCCCCCACCACTCGCCATCAATACGGCAAGTGGATCAAATTTAAAAAAATAAGGAGAAATAAAAATGGCAACAAGACCCGCAACATCTCAAGACGCAAATGATAACGTGACAAAATTACTACAAGCAATCATTGAGTGGTTGCAAACTGTGGGAGTTTTACTTCCTGATACTACGTCAAAAATTGCCAAGGTAATCGGCTCGCTCATATTCTCTGGAGTAGACATCATATCTGGAGGTATTGCTCTCAGTTGGATGTTCAGTCAGAGAACTCCTCCAGAATTCCTTGGTATGGCAAAACTAATAGCCTGGGGGATCAGCATCGCCCTCCACTTCGTTGTCCGGTCTTTGGTGGACGACGGGGACGGAATCTGGTATTCAGGACCAAGTCTGTTTGGTTGGTTACTCAACATTGCAGACGCATTTGTGGATGCTACTACAGCGTTCATACTGTTTGGGCTGGGTAATTTCCTGATTGAACCTGGACTGGGGGCATTTCTGCATGCAACCAAGCAAATGCCGCTCATTGGATGGTTCATTTGGGGACTGTTGTTCACCATTTCACTCGTCGCCGAACACTGGCGTGAGGCAATGAAACCTGGACAACAAGCTAGACAACCTGCCGCACCAGCGCGACCCCACAGACAACCAGCTCGCCCCACTCCCGCGACTGTCACAGAGCGTCCCGCCGCTGGCACCCCCTCAACTGCAGATCCAAGCTGGGTAGTCGCGCACAGCCAAGATGGAATAGGGCCAACAGGGGTGCGATTAAAAAACGTGCATACAGAAAAAGTAGAAGTTTTTACTATGGCCTCTGCCTTCCCCACAGCCCCTCCAGTCCAACAATCCTTCAGGCCAAAACCTGAAGAACCCACCTACCATCCCGTTGGAACGGAACAGGAAACACCTGTTGAACCTCCATGGCGCTAGGAGAACTCCATGTTCTCCCTCCCCACCCTCCTCCCCCTCCGGTGTTGCATCGGAGGACAACGGGCGCCCCCTTACCAAGGGCTCCCACACTATGCTATCTCCACTTCCCCCGGGGGAATCTTCTAGTCGCCATTTATGGTTGACAAAAAGATTCTCTCGGTTACGTGAAATCAAAAAATATAAAAAATACGGTAAAAACATGACAAGACACATAATTGAAACATCGACAGTTTTCTGCGCAATTCTAAAGAGAGAGTGCACGAAAAAACCACCTTTCACAGGATATTGTGGCACGCCAACTGCATCATCAGAAGATAAGTTCCGGACTATTTGTCCAGTTCTAGCAGAGATACTAGTCAATGCTGGACTCAACACTCATGACATTGCTATTTTAGATCACGAGACTGTTTCTATATATCAAGCTAATTCTCCCGATGGTCAGCCATCTGCACATATTTTACATCGCGGAATATTCCAATAAAAAGGAAATAGTATATGCGCATGCTAGAACTACTCCCACCAGAAAGATACGCGGAACTTCCTACCATTGATACTCCCGTAGCATCACCATCAAAATCAACCTCCCTCCCTCAACGACACAAATCCAAGGAGCAGTCACAAGCCCTCAGTGAGGCCAAGTATCAGATCACAAGGAGTTTGTTCCACCCCGATCACAACCGCATCCATGAGTTAATTCCTCAAATTCACGCAAAAATCTGGAATGATGAGGGTAGTAGAGTTGAGATTGATCATTCTCGCCAACCCCATCATATTCCGATTGGATTCGGAAGAACTTTCATCGGCACCCATTCATTTCGATTTCAAGACATTAATTATGATAACAATGCCTTACCAATCATTCTCACCACCCTCTCGATCGCTACCTCGGGAGACACCAAAAGCTACAATTATCCCAATGGACTGCATGGGCTACATCCTAGCGTAAACTGGCAATGCAAAAAAATCGAAAAAACTCTCGCTACTGCTCTCGGATATATCGTAGAACAATCATCCGCGGCAATTAGCCCAAGCGTAATAGAGCCATATCTTTACGCAAACTTCCCCGCAAATGCTACCAACCCCACCTTCAACATGCTCCAACGAAACGAAGGTCTCCACCTCTCAGCATGGACTCAATTATATGCAGCCGGATACGTAAAATAATGAACAAACTTGAAACATTCCATCATCTAAGAGAGCAATATCAAAATCTAGAGCCTGCTAGTAAAAGAGCTGAGACCTCCGGCATCCCCGACCTAGATCACGTCCTAAAAGGAGGATGGACTCCTGGTATCAACCTTATCAAAGGTGCGCCAGGAATTGGCAAGTCTCTAATATGTGCACTCACTGCAGAGAATGTTCTCAGATCTGGCCCTGTCCTAATCGCCGACACCGACAACTCCTACCAAGTATGGCGACGTCACCTCCCCCTCCTTCGACAAAAAGCCTTTGCCATTGACACCACAACATCTAATAGATATGGATTATCTACCGCGACCTTTGCCGGGATATTAGACGCAATTCAGGTTGCCACAAGCCAAAAAAACATTGCTCCCAGACTAGTTATCATAGAAACACTCGATACCATCACATCAACAGATAACAGGGAGCAAAGAAGTCAAGAGCTTCATCAGTTCTTATTCCGATTGGATAGATTATCAAAAAAACGTCACCTTCCTATTCTCGCCACTCTCCACGACTACCAACAGCAAGATTCGTCATTTTACGATCCCTCATACGATGCAAACAGAGCAGAAGATACCAACTATCATCACTTAGATGATATAGCTCAAGATCAGAAAATGCTAATTTCTCAACACGCAACCTCATCAACAACCATTGGCTCCGCAGAACTAGACCCAGATAATCCTCTTGTCTCAGTCAACGAATCATTTATTAGCATGGGTCGTACCATAGACTCACTTCGCACTCCGCACGGCGAGACCATGCGAAAGGTAGATTTTGATGATGCGAGACGAGGTGGCCTGGCAGATGGCTTTTACATGATGGTTGCTCACCAAAGCAAAAAAAGTGAAGCCTCCAAACTAATCCAAATACCATTTTCTTTCTTCTCAGATTTCCAGCCACACACACACCTCCTCCAATCTTCAGAGACTTACACACACTCAAGTTCCCGGAATATGACCAATCTGGTAATAAGACTCAATCTCTCCTCTCACCCTACACTGAGCACGAGTGCTAACCATAACTATACCAGTCAAGATCTCTCCTATCTCTCTCTTCTATCATAGCTCTCTTCTCTATTACTTCTGCTCTACTCCTCTGATCTATCGCGTTCTGGAAGGGAACTAGGTATTGTTGCGCATACATTCCCAACATCACCATCGGCAAGTGAAGTGATCTATTACTCTCATCCTGATCTACTACATCCATCTTCCACAACTCATCTCGGTAACTCCTAGTCACGTTGAGCGCATTCTGCATCATAATCTTCTGCACTTTGGTCAAGTAATGCTGATATGACCATTGCTGTATCACACCTTCATCCGCCCTCTTACCTCTCCTATCTAGACCACTCCATTTCCAATAAGTCTCTCCACAACTAAGTTCTATATCACCAAAAACATGACTCATTCGATATGCATTCCTTTTGCCGTGATTATCTGTCATAAATTGAATAAACGGATCATCTAAACGACAATGTTCATTCCTATTCCTACCCACTTCATCCCACGGCCACACACTCTCATCATGCGATTCACAATACACACTAACAACTCCTTCATAGATACACATCCAATATGTTTATTGTTGACATTATAGGGTATAATACTTGTCCATAGCACCTAAAATAACATTTTCTTCACCACCTCCCTATCTATCATCCAAGGTAGCTAGCGAGGTGGTGGTACGAAGAAAAAAGAATTCAACCTAAATCGACAACAGTCATAACGCATGACTTGTTGTCACCCTCAAAAGGAGAAATAAAATGAATACCACCAACCTCAACAAACTCTTTTGGGGTCTATTCGCAATACTAGTGATCGTAGCCTCGATCACTACCTACTATGCGATGGAAGGAATCCAAATTGCACTAGAAAACATTTGGATTTCTCTAGCCTTTGCCATTGCAATGATTATAATCATCATCACAATGCTTATCCTATTTACCAGCAAGCTCTTTGCAAAAAAGCTCCAGCTCAACACGGAGATGTGGATCTTATCAAGCCTAATCTTGATCATTCTCATTACTACCTGGGTCGCTGTACTCGAAGGGACTGGAAACTGGACAGGACATTTATTGATGGCAGCAACCATCTTCCTATCCCCCACCCTGGTTGTAGTAAGTGACGAAGCTGGAATTAAAAGGGCGCTCAACACCAACCCGAGCACAAGAACAATGTTCTCATTTTTTCGTGGAGCAGCCTTACTCTTACTATTTCCTCCTGTCTGGCAAGGGACGATCGAATGGATCGGCAATCTTGTCGCCTCTATTCCCTTCACATTCTTCGTCCTCATAGCCCTTCCCACAGTCCCCGCTCTCCTATACCCAAAGATTAAAATTCTGAAACAAGGGATTGTCCTTGTAATTACGATTCTGGCAAACCTTACTTACGTTGCCTACGCTGCGCTCAAGGGAAGTGTATATCTATGGGATACAAAAGGGAGCTTAGTTTGACATGCTCTTCCGGTAGCCATCCTCACCTTTGCTATCCTGACAATCACTGCCAAGATGGCAAAATTCGAACTTCGCTTTGCAAGCAAAGATAAATAACAAGTCTATTCATTCCGCTCGCCATTCAACATCGCCTGTTCAGGTAACTTTCTGGGTATTCCCGGAGACTACTTGAACAGGCATGACGACATACTCAAAAACACACTTTATACACACTTTCTTGACTTATAGTTAGATATTATTGTAGAATACACATTCAAAACATACCAATATAGCAAGGACAATAACATGACAGTAGGATTCGGTGAGCGCGGTAAAAAACTATTCACTCCACAACAAAAGGTGCAACTACCACCTCGCCTATCAAATTTGCGGCTTAAAGGGAAAAATTAGTTGATTTTCCCCTCAAGACTTCCCCTGGGAAGTTA
>CAXCDZ010000016.1:0-14656 GCA_963981525.1 uncultured bacterium
GGTGTGGAGCCATAAAAGCAGATGGATGGGAGATAGAGCCTGCAATGTGGGTCATGGCTCAGATAAACATAGGTCGAGCTGGAATGCAGGATCAGGTGAAGGTGCGGTTTGGAGATATGTGGCGGGCAGATCTCTCAAATTATGATCTCGTATATGTGTACCAGCTCACTCGGTATGCCCCGAAATTCGTCAAGAAGTGTAAGGCAGAGATGAAACCAGGGTCAGTGGTGATTGCCAATACTTACCCGCTAAAAGGTATGAAAATTTGGAAGAGAGATGGGAAGATTATTGTCTATAAGATAGCATAAAGTTCCGATCTTCGCGGAGACAAAGATCGGAACTGTTCAGCACTAGTGATTTAGGATATATTGAAGACATGGCATACGTAACATATCAGGATGGTGGAGGACATGTAGCAAGCGAAGTAGAGAGTTCGGTCAAGGTTGGGGCTGTTGTGAAAATTATCTCTCTTTTTGGATTTGTGGTGATACTACTAGTATTTCTATTTGTGCGCAAAGTCTTTCTGAAACCTGGAGTAAGCTCAGTCTCAATTACGGACGGAATTGGCGGACTTGAGTTCCGGATTCCGTACAAAAACACACTCTACGAGAATTTTGGGTTTGTGCAGGATCCGAGAGTGACGATCCCGCTCAAGACAACTTCTGGGTATAAAGACACAACCTTCCTCTTGGACTCTGGGGCGGTAGTTTCTACCATGCCACTACAAGTTGCGCATGACACGGGAGTGGATCTAGCAAGAGCCAAGAGAATTACACTGCAGGGATTTTCCGGAGTGCCCTCTTTTGCATACCTAGATGAGATAACAGTCATGATTGGGGACTCTGAGTATGTTCTACCTGCGTCTTTTACTGAGTCTAGCTCAACTACCCATATCCTGGGGAGAAAAGGCCTGTTTGATGACTTTACGATAAAATTTGATCATGAAGATCGTGCAATAATAATCACCAGGAAGGACGCGTAATGCAACACAATAACGTATATGAAAGAATCCATAATGCATTATCCTGGAAACGCATTATTGCTTTTAATGCAATCTTGTTTCTAGTGACTGTGATCCCACTCTCAGTTAGGCTGGCCCAGGAAGATACAGAGAACAGATCAAGCGCGGCTGAGATCCCAGTGGTGATCCCACCTGCGGCATACCCCACTACTGCCCCAGAGATTGAGCGAGTAACTGAGTGGTTTGGGAAAAAGGGCGACACCGTGGTGATCCTGGGGAAAAGCTTTGGAAATTACCAATGGGAAAGTACGCTCTATATCGGAAATGTAGAGGTTAATGAGTCCAATATCGTGCGCTGGAGCAATAATATCCTAGAAGTACAGATACCAGAACAAGCTCGGACTGGAAAAGTCTGGATTGTGGTGAATAACAGACAGGCCACCTGGGAAGGAAGTCTGCTACTAACTGATGTGAGCAGAAGCGCACAGATCATCCTGGCAAGAACTAGTGATACATCTGGAACTGTGAGTATCCGAAATGGAGCGGGAATAGTGCGAGGAATGATTGAGATCGCGCATGTTTCTGAGCCTCTCGTGATCTCAAGTAATATTGGGAAAATAACATCATCACTATCAGTGGACAGCCTGGGCAAAAAAACAAAAGCTGAGTTTGTGCTTGATCAACCCATGGGGAGTGCGACGAGCCAGATACTTACGATTGAGTACCCTGGAATAGGGGTTGTGGAGATCTTGAGAGCAGAGTTGTATGACAATGCGGGGAGATTGGTGCCAGTATATGCTGATCCGCTGGGAGCAAAGATGAATTAGGAGAGTAGTATATAGGGATATAGTATATAGGGAGATGAAGTTAGGAGAGGGCAAGATAGAGCGAAAGAAGAGTAAGGCCAGCGGTGTAGGGTGCAAAAAGATAAAACTTACCCTTTTTAATGATTTTTGCGAGAATAGAAAGTGATAAATAACCTGTGATAGTGGCTGCAAAGAATCCAAGTGCGTAGTTTGTAAGCATTGTGTTTTCCCAAGCAATCGAGCGAAGAGAGAGAAGTGAGGCGCCAGTGATCGTAGGGATCGAGAGGAGAAAGGAGAAAGCAAATGCATCACTTGGGCTAATGCCTAGTAAGAGACTGGTGGTGATGGTGGAGCCAGAACGAGAGAGTCCAGGCAGGATTGCGGCAGCCTGGGAGAGACCAATCAGGAAAGAGTTCTTAGTCCTTAGTTCTTGGCTATTGGTTGGACGGCGGCGAGATAGTAAAACTATAATGGTCGTGAGGGCAAAGCCCAGCGTAACTCCCCAGAGTGAGGTAAAGATCATATCTATGTACTGCGAAAGAAAGAGGCCAGCGAGTGCGGCAGGGAAGGAGGCAATAATAATTAGCTTGAGATACTTGCTAGAAAGATGAAGTAGTTTTTGGCGGAAGAAAAAGAGAACTGAGATGACTGTTCCGCCCTGGACAAAAACATTGAAGGCTGGATTAACCTCGGTGAAGCCAAAAAGATGCTGTGCAAGCACAAGGTGTCCAGAGCTAGAAACTGGGAGAAATTCTGTGAGCCCCTGAACTATACCAAGAACTAAATGGCTAAACATGGCGGGTTATTTGCGTTTTTTGAGCTCTTTTTTGAGGTTTTTGTGCCAATCTGTGAGCATGACTGCGACTAGGTCCTTGCCTCCGAGCCCGATTGCAAGTCCAAAGCCGAGTGCAAGCATGGCCACAAAGCCAATGAAGAGAATATTAATAAAATTCTCGGCGATGTTGAGCTCGGAGAGTGCTGCTAAAGCGGCAATTGTAACTACAGTATAGCTAGCAATCTTGCCCATCAAGCGAGAAGTCTTGAGATCAACTGTCGCAAGAGAGCCTTTGACGACGCGCTCAACGAATCCTGCAAGAAGAATACCGATTGCAAGAACGATTACTGCTGAGAAGATACTGGGGATGTATCCCAAGATGCTCCCGAGCATATCTGAGACTGTGGTAAGTCCAAGAATATTGACTGAGGCGATAAAGAAGACTAGAACTATGACCCACTTAATCACAGCACCCAAGACATCTTCTAGCTTGTGTGTGATCTCAGCTTTCTTGAGGAATTTTTTGAAGTTGGTATCTTTTATGAATGTCTCGAACTTGAGAAGCTGGAGAGCTTTGACAATAGCAGCACGTCCCCAGTTACCGAGAATGATGCCGAGTGCGAGAACGAGGATGGCGCCAACCAAATTGGGGAAGAATGAGAAAGTTTGGTTAAGTGTAGTGCCCACGATTGTGGCGAGTGTGCCCTGCCATGCTAGATAGTCAAACATAATAGCCTCCTATTTTTTTAAGTGTTTATATATTGTTAACCCAGTGAGATATAGTGGCATGGCAAGGATAGCTCCCATGACACCACCAAGAGTGAGACCCATTAGCAATACCAAGATGGTGGCGAGAGGTTGTGCGCCTGTTGCAGACTGCATGACCTTAGGGACGATGAGATTGTTCTCTAGTTGTTGGATAAGAATGCTTGTGGCGAGTGCGCCTAGTCCCACTACAGGTGAGACTGTGAGACCCATAAAAATGGCGGGAATAGCAGCAATGGTCGGTCCTAGATTGGGAACAATCTCGAGGATGCCCGCAAGAACTGCGAGAGGAAGTGCGTAGGGAATGCCGAGAATTATGAGACTAAAGTAAGTCATAAAACCAATGATAACCATGAGAATCAGCTCTCCCCGTACCCAACCACCCACGACCTTTTCTATGGCGCGAACGAGAGCCTCTGCTTTTTTCTCATTATTACCTTTGCCAAATAATCCTGTGAGGTGGTGGTGGAGATGAGGTCTTTCGATAATGATGTAGTACGTAATAAAGAAAACAGCAAAAATATTGATGATGTTGGAGAATAGACCTCCGGCAAACTTGAGCAAGTTAGTAGGAGCTGTGTTAAGGTAATTACTACCTAGATTGCCGGCAATATCTAGATTGAAAGTCGACTCTAGTGCAGTGAAGTAAGTCGGAACACTCTCAAAAAGAGCACTGCTCTGTTCAATAACGGCAGGAATGAGAGAGGCAACTACAAGAGAGAGGGTGAGAATGACTATAAGATAAACCAGCATCATGGGAACCATGACTGGGATTTTTTTGCGAGTTGCAGCAGCAGCGAGGGGATTAACTGCAGTAGCTAGGATAAATGAGATAAAAAAGAGAATGGCAATACTACGAATCTGATAAAAGACCCACAACGCAAGAACTGTTAAAACAGCAAAAATAATAGTTTTGGGTGAGATCTCTATCTTGTAAGTTTGTTTGGTCATTATTAGATACTATACCAGTCTTTGACAAGTGACGCTACTTGCGAAGGAGTGGTGGACAAGTGGGGGTCAAACCAGGTGATGTCGGGAGTTTTGGCAAACCAAGTAAGCTGGCGTTTGGAGTAGGCAAGCTCACTGCGAGTCCAGTCCTTGATCATCTGATCATGTGTAATCTTCCCCTCAATAAAACGAGTAGTGTGTTGATAGCCTAACGAACTAAATGAGGCCAATTCTGGAGAGTGCTTGCTGAGAAGATTCTTAGTTTCTTTGATAGCTCCCTGCTCTATCCGTGCAATGACTCGCTTTTTGAGATTGGATTTGTAGGCCTCCAGATCATTGTGGCGTAAGCCAATAAACAATGAATCTGGTGATGTAAAGTCTGATTGAGTGGGGCTCTCTGGAGTGAGACTAGCTATTTCGATGGCGCGAACGAGGCGACGTGGATTAAGTTGATCACTGTGGTTCATTTGATTGAATTTGTGCGAGTCAAGTTCTTTTAGCTGACTCTGAAGATCCTGGACTGAGTGATTGCTGAGTGAGTCCCGAAGCTTCTGATTGGGAGGGATGCTCATGGTTTCGATGCCGCTGATGAGTGCGCGTAAATAGAGCCCAGTGCCGCCAACAATAATGGGTAGTAAATCATTTTCCCAGGCCTGCAAAATATGAGGAAAAACAGCACGATGCCAGACGGCTACTGATGACTCCTCTTCTGGAGAGACAATGTCAATGCCAAATATTTCTTGATCACTCGGGTGATCTTTGCCGGTAACGATGTCCATACCCTTATAAACCTGACGAGAATCAGCAGAAACTAGGATGCTGGGGAATAGTTGTGACAACTTAACTGCTAGACCAGTTTTGCCTGATGCGGTGGGACCGACGATGCATAATAGCTTGTTTGCGTTAAGGTCCGACCTTCTTGGGCTGCTTTTCGCGCTTATCAGCTCGAGTCCTACAAGGTCGGACCTTGAAGGCTGACTCACTTGATTACCTTTGGTCTTACATCTAGGTTACTTTTGTTAATTAAAGCGTCGAGAATCTCCCATCTTCTCTTTTTTTCTGCTGGAGAAATGTCATCCTCAAATAGACGCCAACCGGCAGTCCCGGGACGTGGAGAGTAGCGAGCGACAAATGCGACTTTCCAGTCAACCTCTTTTGCGAGCTTGAGTGTTGCCTGAAAATCCTCTTCTGTTTCACCAGGGAAACCAACGATAATGTCAGTCCCGATTGTAATATCTTTGACTTGTTTGCGGAGTTTGTTGATTACTGCCATGTAACTCTCGGCAGTATATCCCCTATTCATGAGTTTGAGGATGCGGTTGCTCCCTGATTGGATTGGGAGATGGACAAAGCGATCGATCTTTTTATTAGTAGCGATTTCAGTAATCAATTCATCGTGAAAATCCCATGGATTACTTGTCATGAATCTGATCATCTTAATCTCCTCGAACTTACTGACCTCCTGTAAGAGAGCGACAAATGGAGGAGTTCCTTTTGGCCTCTTATACTGAGATTGCGGGGTGGGGAGATCATTTTTGCTAAGTGGAACCTCGCGCGACATAAGTAGCTTGCGCAGACCTATCCCGACCTTTTCGAGTCCCCATGAGTTGACGTTTTGACCCAGGAGTGTGATCTCGGTGTAGCCATCACTAACCAATCCTTCGACTTCGCTCAGGATCTCGGCTAGAGGCCTTGATGTCTCTCTGCCTCGACTGTACGGCACGATGCAGTATGTGCAGAAGGAGTTGCAGCCTTCTGAGATAGTGACCCAAGCGTGAGTCTTGTCTTTGCGGATAGTGGTCTTGTTAAACCCGACCTCATTAATGGGGAGAATCTGGTCAACGATAGGGAGAAGTTTGTAGAGCTCAGAATCGGCGTGATGGGTCATACAGCCTGTGAGGATGATTTTCGGGCGAGCGTTGCCTTCGAAGTACTTTTCAATATTGAGGAGGAAGCCGCGCACACGATCCTCTGCGCTCTGACGGACTGCACAGGTATTGATGACTATGTGGTTTGCCTTGTGCCAGTCCTCAGTCTCTGTCCAACCACGCGCAGAGTAGTCTCCAGCAATGCGCTCGGAGTCTGATTTGTTCTGCTGGCACCCAAAGGTGCGGATAAAGTATTTATTGGACATAGGATAGAGTTACTCGTTGAGCATGTAATGCACTTTTCTGGCTTGACCAAATTGTTTAAGAAATCCTTTGTCAACTAAGTTTTTTAACCTTCTTTGCGCGGTTCTATCTGTTCCTTCTACTATATCTCGAGCTTCGGTTAAAGAAATTTTCTGAAATTGCTTAACGAAAGAGAGAATGGCAATTTCTGGTTTGGATAATTCTACCTGTTTTTCACCACTCTTGAAACTAATTATACTCAACTCTTCGGCAAGAACCTCTGCTTCTATCACTACACCTCTGACAAAATATTCTAACCATGGAGTTAAATCTGCCTTATTTCTCTGTGGGTAAGTCTTGCCCAAACTAAGTGCTTGATAATATGCAAGTCTATTCTGGGCATAGTAATTATCTAGTACTAAAACTCCCTTAAAATCATAACCTTGTAGTGCAAGTGAAAGTTTTGACAATAATCTACCAACCCTACCATTGCCATCACTGAATGGGTGAATAGTGACAAATTCATAGTGGATAATACTGGCTAGTAATACTGGATGAAGGTCTTGTCCATCCTTATTGATCCAAGTGAACAAATTGTTGAGTAAGTCCTTAACTTTGCTAGCGCTGGGACCAGTGTATTGAACAATATCTTCATCCCCAACCACATTTACAATGTAGATTGGACCTGGTCTAATTTGTCCTGTTTTTCCGTCGGGCAATAGCTGATCTGCTACTAGAGAATGAAGTTGGTATACATCTTGAATTGATAATTGTTTGCCAGTTTCTTTTCGCTTTTTGAGCCAGTCTAGAGCTTTTTTGTAGTTCTGAACTTCGATCACAGCCTGATCTACTGCGCGAACTCGATTGCCCGCAAGAACGTCTTTGACTTGCTGAGAGCTGAGAGGGTTTCCTTCGATAGAGGTAGAACTGTGAACTGAGTCTAGAGTGGCTCTGTAACGCAAACTAATCTCTTGCTCAGGAATAATTCTACTACTCTCAACAATGTGACTAAACTTCTCAATCTGGGCGATCTGATTATTTAGTTGAGTGGTAATGACAAACTTTGGTTGATACATAGATGCCCCTAGTATACCATGAATCGCGACAGTATCGCGACAAATATCGCGACACTACTAACTACTGGCGGAGGAGTAGCTCATGAGTGCACGGTGCCAGAACTTGAGTGAGAGATAAACAAAGAGTGCGGCAAGAGGGAGAAAGTAGAGAAGGATTAGAGGGGTTTGGAACCCGAAGATGATGCGGGCGGGAACAGTGGCCATCAAGCCAAATGGAATGATGTAGGTGAGGAAAGCGCTCAAGTACTTACCATAAACCTCGATCGGGAGAGAGGCCATTTTCTCCAGATCTCTGTAGAGCATGATGGTATTGTCAACCTCGAGATATTTGACCCCAATACTGATAATGACGACATGAAAGGCGAAGACGAATAGACCCATGATACTGATGATGATGAGAAGAATTAGTAAATTGACAGGGGTAATCTGGTAACCTGCATTATTCCATGCCCAGATGACGATACCTGAGTAAGGGAGGACTAGTAAGAGATCCATCGGATCTGTGTAGGAGAATAGTGAGTAGAAAAGCTCGCTGAGTGGATTGAGGAGATAGAAATCAAAGGCGCCGTCAACTACCTTGCGACGAAAGACATATACTCCCCGGAAGAATAGCTGCGTAATAGTGGAGAGGAGGTTAAAGAGGGCAAGAATAAAGATAGCCTCGCTAAGATTGTAACCTGCGAGGGCGTGGGCACGATCAACCACGACGTAGACAAAGAGAAAGGCTGTGAATAATCGGAATAGTTTTCCGAAAATAAAAAGGACCGCGGCCCCTCTGGCGTTTGCAATCTGAGTCTCAAACTGGAGGAGGGTGAGGCGACGCCACACAAGCCAGTATGGTCTAACGTCCTTCAGCTTCATATGAATGGAGTCCTTTCTGCCACACCGCGCGTGCTAGAAAATAGATCACTAGGAGCCATCCAAGTTGAGCCGCGAGAAATCCTACAGGGCTAGTGAGTTCGCCAAGATATAGTTTGAGGGGAACGAACAAGAGATATGGGAAAGGAGTGAAGTAGAGAACGCGAGTGAGGGAGGAGGAGAGCATATCGAGCGGGAACATGGCGCCTGTGGCAAACTCCATAATCACCATAAGAAGAAAACGAGGAGCCCAGACATCACGAGTCCAGAAGGCAAGGGAGCCAAAGATGATATTGATAAAGAAGTAAAGGAGAATTGCCATGATGAGAGAGGCCGTGAAAATCAAAACCGCAACTAAGTCGGTTTGGAGAAAGACGGGAGGGCGAAAAACTAGAAGAATAAGAGGGATCTCAAAAAAAATAAAAGAGAGATTAAAAAGCTTATCAGCAAGGTCACGGGTAAAAAAGAACTTAAAGACTGAGAGTGGTTTCATGAGGGGGATGCTGAGGTAGCCTGAATTGATCATCCATCCGAGGTCAACTGTGCGACTACCCATAACTAGAGAGCGGAGGATGGTGGTGCCAAAGAGATAGGTCATGATGCCTGAGAATGCATACCCGTAAATCTCTCCCCCACCTCCCAGAATTGAGCGCCACAAAAAATAGGGAATCAAGAAAGCAAAGATCTGCCTGATTCGCCACATCACGAAGTTGAGCCTGTAGGTAAAGAATTCTTGTAAAGAAACTGAGAAGATTGTTAAGTATTTTTGCATATGTATGTTCCAATAAGGTCTGACCTTTTTGGGCTGCTATTCGGGCTTGAAGCCTCGAGTCCTATAAGGTCAGACCTTGTCGGTTTTTTCAAAAACCGATCGAATGACATCATCCACGCTAGGATCATTGATGGTAATGTCTGAGACTGGAAGATTAGTGAGGAGGCGGGTGGCCAGAGATGTAGAGAGGTCGCTCTCTACCTGGAAGGAGGCTGTGAGACCTGACTTCTTGGTGAAACCTGGGAAACTCTTGAGTTGTTTTGTGGTGACATTCTTGGTCAAGGTAACTTGGATCTCTTTGCCATGACCGAATTTTTTGACCACGTCTGCGAGGAGTCCGTCAAAGAGAATCTCACCTTCATTGATGATGATGACTCTTTTGCAGAGTTCCTGGACGTCGACCATGTAGTGGCTGGTAAGAAGAATGGAGCCGGAGAACTCAGAGTTATAGTCCTTAATAAACTTGCGAACAGAGCGTTGGACAATGACGTCGAGACCGATTGTAGGCTCATCAAGAAAGAGTATCTTAGGACGATGAAGAAGGGCGGCAATAAGCTCTGCTTTCATGCGCTCGCCCAGACTCAGTTTGCGCACCTGAATATCTAGCTTGTCCTCTAACCCAAGCATGTCAACTAGATTATTGAGAGTTTTTTTGTATTTTTGGTCAGTAATCCCGTAGATGTCTTTGGCAAGGCGAAAACTCTCGATCGCTGGTAAGTCCCACCAAAGTTGGTTTTTTTGGCCCATGACGAGACTGATCTGTTTGAGGAATGCGTGGTCTCGTTGCCACGGGTCAAACCCAAGTACGCGAGTCTTGCCCGCGCTCGGGTGGAGGAGGCCTGAGAGCATCTTGAGTGTGGTGGTTTTGCCGGCACCGTTGGGACCAATAAACCCGAGTAGCTCACCTTCTTCGACGAGAAATGAAATATCTTTGACTGCTTCTTTGGTTTCGTACTCCCGCTTAAATATTCCCTTGAGAGAACCCTTAAGTCCCTGCTGCTTTCGATAAACCTGATAGTTTTTGGTGAGACCGTCGGCAATGATAGTGGGCATAGAGCCAGTTTACCAGATCGCTTTGCGGAGAGGCTTAGCGGCTTTGAAGTTAACTACGTTGTGGCCTTTGACGGTGATTCTTTTCTCACTATTACCAAAAGGTACGACATCTTTGGCACCGACTTTTGATACAGTGAGCGTGCCAAATCCGGAGAGGACTACTTTGTCACCTTTTTTGAGAGTCTTGACGACTTCGGCCAGGAATGTGTCAATTGCATCCTTGGAGGCTTTTTTTGTAAGGTGGGCTTTTTTGCCGACGACTGCATAGTAATCTGATTTTTTCATTCTAGATCTCCTATATTAATTATTATTATTTGGCTACTTGGGTAGCGCGAGTTTCTCTGATAACGTTGACTGTGACGGTACCTGGGTAGGTTAGCTTTTCCTTGATCTCATCACGAATATCTGAGGCCATTCTCATAGCGTCATCATCACTCGCTTGGGAAGGATCCAATATAACACGAACTTCGCGTCCAGCTTGGATTGCGAAGGCATGGACTACTCCTTTGTAGCTCTTGGCGATATCCTCGATGGCGGTGAGCCTGGTCACGTATTCATCGTAGTTTTCGTAGCGAGCACCTGGCCTGGAACCTGAGATGGCGTCTGCGATGTAGACGATAATGCTTTCCTGTGAGGTGTATTCCTCGTCTTCGTGATGCTCTGCAACGGTATTGATGATACGCTGGTCGATGTTGTATTTTTTGAGGATTTTGACTCCGAGCTCAACGTGACTACCCTCTTCCTCGAGGACTTTACCGATGTCGTGGAATAGGCATCCCATCCGGACTATCTCTACGTTGGCGCCTGCTTCTTCGGCAAGCTTCATACCAATCTTGGTCTCTTCGAGAGTGTGGAGGATCATGTTCTGACCATAACTTGAGCGGAACTTGAATCTCCCAAGAAGAGCTATTAAGTCAGTGGGAACGTTAAAGGCACTAACAGCGTGACAGAGTTTTTTGCCTTCTTCATACATTACCTTTTCGATCTCGCGACGAGATTTGGCGACGTATTCTTCGATTCTGGTGGGTTGGATACGACCGTCTTTGATAAGACGCTCGAGTGCAACACGTGCAATCTCACGCCTAACTGAGTGGAAGGAAGAGAGGCGCACCTCGCCGGGCGTCTCGTCCATGTCGATATCGACTCCGGTGAATTTCTCAAAAGCCTTGATGTTGCGACCATCTTTACCAATAATCCTACCTTTGACATCGTCGCTGGGGATCTTGACAGTGCTAACTGTGTATTCTGGGACATAATCAGTAGCGCCGTGATACATGGAGTCAACTAGGAGCTCGCGAGCTTTGTCGTCACTGCCTTGCTTATATTCATCTTCGGCAACACGCAATCTGTCGGCGACATCACGAGTGATCTTTTTGTCGACTGCTTCTAGGAGAATTTCCTTGGCTTTGGCGCGAGTGAGACTGGCAATCTTTTCGAGCTTTTCGACTTGGGATTTTTTGACATCTGCGACTTCTTGCTGCAGCTGATCTAGTTTGGCATTTTTGTCTGCAATGGCTTGCTCTTTGCTGTCTAGGCTACTAGTACGTGTAGTGAGATCTTGGGATTGAGTGTTTAGTTTAGCCTGGAAATCTTGGAGAGACTGGCGGTTTGCTTCCGAATCATGCTTGACCTGAGCTCTAATCTTGTCTGCTTCTTCTCTGGCAAAGGCAATGATCTCGCGTGCGGTTTCTTGCGCTTGGTTGATGAGGGCTGGATCTTGTTGCGGTTTGGTTTTTTTAGGCTTGGGTTGTTTTTTTAGACTTTTTAGCTTGGATGGCTTTTTTAGGTCCTTCCCAACTGGCTTGTTAAAGGTGGTAAGTAGTGAATTGAGTAATGTGCTCATGTAATGCTCCTAATATATTAATTAAGCACTAGATAGGAAAAGCACAGCAAAGACAAATGGAGGTTAGAGTGAAGATGAAGTGATTCTAAGTGTCATTATTTGTATTGTGAGTAATGTGTTCTATCTAGTAGATATGGACATTCTACCTCACTCAGCCTGTTTAGACAATGCGTCCTTGATCTCGCTATATGAAAACCCGCGACGAGCAAGATGAGAAATGAGCTTGTCTTCTTGCAAATGGCTTTTTTTGTTGATGAGTGTGGTGAGAGCCTGAGAGTTGTTGGCAAAACTCGCAAGAACTTGCGAGATTGTTGAGCGGTCAATCCCCTTTTGGATCAACTCAGAAGTGAGGAGGCGAGTACTACGCGGAGAGTGGTTCATTCTTGACTCTACAAACCAAGTTGCAAACTCCAAGTCATCGATGTAGTTGAGCTTTTCTAGCCTCTCTAGGATACTGGCAATGGTGGTAGCCTGATTATCTTGCTTGTATAGGTATTTTTTGAGTCTGTCCTCTACCTCTCGACGCGATCTCGGGCGATAGGAAAGAAAGTTAAGAATCTTTGCAAGAAGACGCTCCTCCTCCCCCATGCTCCTCAGGGTAGTGAGTTCTAGGGTGGTGAGATTGAGACCTACCTTGAGAGACTGGGAGATGACGACCTCTGCAGAGAGTGAGAAGGCAAATTGGTCGTCAAGATAAAGATTGACGCGAGTCGGATCCCGCTGGCCTGCCTTGAGTCTAGTAATGATCGGCACTGAGTCCTCCTACTTATCTCGTGCTTCTTTGGCAAGTTTCTCGATTTTGAGTTTGATCTCTTTTTCGATCTTATTCATGAAGGCGGGCTTTTCCTCAAAGACTGCCTTGGTGGCTTCGCGACCTTGCGCAATAAGCTCACCGTTGTGCTTGAAGAAAGAGCCTGCTTTTTCTATAACCTCGTGTTCGACTGCAACGTCCAAGACTCCGCCGGAGCGTGAGATGCCATCCTTGTTCATGATATCGAACTCGACGATTCTGAATGGAGGAGAGACCTTATTCTTGACAACCTTGGCACGATGACGTGAACCAACGATAAGGTCACCGTCCTGAATATTGCCGATTTTGCGCATATCAATTCTGATTGAAGAGTAGAACTTGAGTGCGTTACCGCCCGATGTGGTCTCTGGACTACCAAACATGACTCCGATCTTGTGTCTGAGCTGGTTGGTAAAGATGACGACGGTCTTACTCTTATTGATCGCTCCCGTGAGTTTGCGAAGAGCCTGAGACATAAGTCTAGCTTGGACTCCGATCATGGCGTCCCCCATTTGACCCTCGATCTCGGCCCTGGGGACGAGCGCAGCAACTGAGTCGATCACGATAACGTCAATTGCGCCTGATCTAATAAGAGTCTCGGTGATCTCGAGAGCCTGCTCTCCGTTGTCAGGTTGGGAGATCAAGAGCTCGTCCACATTAACTCCAATATCACGAGCACGTGAGGGGTCAAGAGCATGCTCTGCGTCCACAAATGCTGCGGTACCCCCCATCTTCTGGGCTTCGGCGATGACGTGCAAGCAGAGTGTGGTCTTGCCAGAGGCTTCTGGACCGTAGACCTCGGTGACGCGACTACGAGGGAGACCTCCGATGCCGAGTGCTAGATCTAGATTAAATGCGCCTGTGGAGATCGCCTCGATCTCGACGTGTGCGCCGGAACCCAATCTCATGATGCTACCAGTACCAAACTGCTTCTCAATCTGAGACATGGCGACTGTGATAGCCTGGAGTCTTTCCTTTTTCTCGGAAGTTGATTTGCTAATTACTTCTGTAACTTCTTTTTTCTTTTTCTTTGCCATCTTGGTCTCCTTGTTATATATATCTTTTGTAATACTACTATCGGTTATATTTTGCTATTTTGCAAGTATTTGCTATAATTGCTTTATCACGATGACTGGACTAGCCTAAGGTTTCGACCGACCGCGAATGCCAGTCTTTTTGTTTCTTCTCATTTTTTTGTTTTCGTTTTTTTCATGTATTAAGTTAATACCAAAATATACCCGAAGTCAAGTATTAACAGTTTAATGTGTCTGTTTCCCAATTGGTAGGATTATCGCGAATGTATTCTTGGATACGATGAAGATCGGTAGAGTCTCGGATGATGTGGTCATGATAATTACGTTGCCATAATTTCGTACACGAATTGGATCTCTGGGTACGTGGGCGGGAGGACCCCGCCCCTACGTGGGTGTTGTTAAATGATTTGGTGGTTTGATATTTATAATATGCGATGATTTGTCCCAATGTAGGGGCGCGGTTTTCGCGCCCGCGGGATTTGACGATATTAATAACCCCATGAACATGGTTGGGCATGACCACGAACTGGTCCAAACGAATATGAGGAAATCGAGCGCGTAATTTGACCCAGGCAAAATTGGCGATTTGCCCGTATGATGATAATCGCATTTCCCCATTAACAATGTTACCGAACAAATGTTGCCTCCCATCCGTACAAATCGTGACAAAATCCCAACCAGGTTGGGAATAATTAAAACCCCTTAATCTTATGGAGTGGCGTTCTGGATATTTGATACCCATGAAGTCATGGTATCAGAATGAAACTGTTTAGCGTTTTGGAGACTGCTTGGAGCGGCGGGCCTTGCCACCCTTACCAGCTTTGCGGCGCTCTCTGGCGCGAGGATCGCGGGTCAAGAGGCCTG
>CAXCDZ010000017.1:0-14392 GCA_963981525.1 uncultured bacterium
TGGCTCTCGGCGGTCCTAGCCGGTGTAATTAGCGCCCTCTCAGCCAATATCGACGTCACAAGCATTAGTATATTATTTGACCCCCAGATCACGATCGCCTATATCCTCGTCTACTACTCCACCAATCATTTCTACAAATTTACACCTAGACAGACTTACTTATACCTCCTCTTTACCCTCCTTCTCTCCTTCACCACCAACTTCATCCAGGGTAGTATCACCATGCTCGTTCTCCCTCCAGTTCTTAAGAAGCTCAAGCTCATCACCGCTTCTCAAGAGTAACTTCGCAAATGGTATACTATCCACATGACAGAACAATCCATCATTCAATTTTGGCTTGATACAGCTCAAAATGACCAAAACAACGCACTAACCAGTTATGCCAACAAACATTATGACTGGGCATTTTTCCAATGGCATCTCGCAATCGAAAAACTCCTCAAAGGTATTATTGCAAAGTCAAGCCATGACATTCCCCACATTCATGATTTAGTTAAGCTCGCCAGTCTCACCAATCTCTCAATCCCCTCAAATATCCTTAATAATCTCGAGGAGATAAACACCTACAACATCAACGCGCGTTACGACGACTACAAACGAACCTTTTACCACAAAGTCACCAAGCCAAAATACTATTTAGAATGGCACAAAAAATGCCAAACAACATTCTCATGGCTACTCAAAAAAAATTAACACCATCCACTATCAACCTAGTCAAAGCATACGGGCAAGATATCATGAATCGTGGTATCAAATGGGACCAGCTCATTATTTTTGGCTCACATGCCAAAGGTACTGCTCATAAATGGAGTGATATCGATGTTTGCGTTGTCTCCAGTGAGTTTAGCGACAATCGATTCGACAATCAACGACTCCTCATGCATAACAGATCACAAGACTTTCTCGACATAGAGCCACACCCATTCCAACCTACCGAACTTAGTGCAACTTGGGACCCTCTCGCTTCCGAAATCCGCAAACACGGCATCACCATCACAACAAAAAACTAACCCCCACCTCTCACTCACTCACTTGCAATTACCCAAAAACACGGTATAATTCGACCTAATATGTCAATAATTACCGCTAAAAACTACCATAGAGCACTCAAATTACCACCAAACTACTCATTTTTCCTCTTTGGCCCAAGAGGAGTCGGCAAAACCACTCTTATTAATCAGGTCCTACCCAAGAAAAATACTCTCACTCTCAACCTCCTAGACAACGAACTCGAGTACCAACTCAGCACTGACAAGGGAGCCTTTCGACAAATCCTCAACTCACTCCCCCCCCATATCAACTGGGTCTATGTCGACGAAATCCAAAAAATCCCCTCTCTTCTTGACGAAATCCATCATAATCTCGAGTCCAATAAAAAAATTAACTTTGCCCTCACTGGCTCCAGCGCCCGCAAGCTCAAGTCAGGTCAGGCAAATCTCCTTGCCGGTCGCGCCTTCACTCTCAACCTATACCCTCTCTCAATTACTGAGCTGGGTGCCGATTTTCACCTCAACCAAGCACTCCAATTTGGCACGCTCCCCAAAATCTTCGATTTTGATCATGATCTCGACAAGCGCGCATTCTTGACAGCATATGTCAACACATATCTAACAGAAGAAATAATCGCCGAAGGACTCACTCGCAAGCTCCACGCATTCAAAAACTTCCTCAAAGTCGCAGCATTTAACAACGGAGAAATCCTCTCTTTCAACAATATTGCTCAAGATACTGGAGTTAGCGCTCGCAGTATTAAGTCATACTACGAAATCCTCGAAGACACCCTCCTTGGCTTTCGTCTTTACCCATACAAAAAATCCATCAGGAAAAAACAACGCGAAAAACCCAAGTTCTACTTTTTTGATACTGGCATAGTCAGAGCTTTGCAAGGACTCAGCAGCATCGAGCTTGCACCAGGTACTACTGAGTACGGTCGAGCATTCGAACACTTTATCATCAACGAAATCATCCGAGAAAACAGCTACCGTCAAGCAGATTTTACACTCTCATACTTTGCCACCAATCACTCTGAGGTTGACCTCATCATCGAAAAACCTTCCGGAGAAACAATCTTAATCGAAATCAAATCTACTTCTCACGTTCGCCCCAATCACCTCACAACCCTGAGGTCTCTCCTCCCCTCCATTCCTCATAGTAGAGGTGTCGTTGTCTGTAGAGAGTTGCACAAAAGACAAGCTCAAGATAATCTCCTCATCTGCCCCTGGCAAAAATTAATCTCAGAAATATTTTAACTTTACATCCTTCCCCCCACTTATCAGGAATAATCTGCATCCTGTTACAATACCTCCATGCCATTCTTCCAACAAGTCTACGCACTCACCCGCAGTATTCCTATGGGCAAGGTCACAACCTACGGCGAACTAGCCAAAGCTCTTGGCACTCGTGACGCTCGCCGCGTTGGTCACGCTCTCCATGCAAACCCAGATCAGAGCACTCCTTGCCACCGGGTAGTAAGCAAAGATGGTCGTCTCGCCCCCAACTACGCCTTCGGTGGTAATCTAGAACAACGCGCCAAACTAATAGAAGAAGAAGTTACCTTTCTTGACCAAGAGCATGTAGATCTCAAAAAACACCTGTATCGCCCAACACCACCAGATTTATAGACTTACTCTCTTACCCACTCCTCCCAATTTTCACTGTTCACTACCTGATATTTTGCCTGCGTATATCCTGTAGACCAACTAGTTGGCGCATTTGGCGACTTATTTCCAGATTTGATCTCCACACCCAACAACTCCACACCTCTCTCCTCCACTAGATCCAGCTCTGCTCCAGAAGCGAGTCTCCAATAATAGTAATTAGCCCTCCATCCCTCATACTCATTTCTCTTCATTCGTTCTCCAATCACATAATTTTCCCACAACTGCCCCCAATCCTGCCTTTCACTCTTCCAGTTCAATTGATTAATCAAAGCATTTCTCACTCCTGTATCCCAAAAATATATCTTATTCATTTTTTTCATTTCATTACGCAAATTCCGACCAAATCCAGGTAAACGAAAAATCACAAACGATGCCTCAAGCAAGTCAATGTAGTTGTTCACTGCATCACGACTTAGCTCCAGTTGAGCCGCTAACTCTGCAATTGACACTTGATTACCTACTTGATATGCCACAAGTTTTAGCAAATCTCGCACTTTTCGCGGGTTACGAATTCCTCCATAATCCAAAATATCCTTATATAGATATTTATCAACCAATTCATGTAAATAGTTATGCTTTTCCTCTTGACTATTTAGCAAAACTAACTTCGGGTAACTACCATATATCACCCTTTCTTCCAGATTAGCCAAACGCTCTGCATAGGTCATCATCCCAGATAACTCATTTTGTCCAATTGGCCAAAGACGATAGCTATACGCTCTCCCAGTCAAAGGCTCACTAACTTTACTCGCAAGGTCTAGCGCAGCCGATCCAGTCAAAATCAACTTCAAATCTTTTCTTGTGTCTAGAATAATTTTTGCTATCAATCCAACCTCTTTCACCCTCTGAGCTTCATCTATTACTAATAGTTCGTAATCAGCTAATAGTAACTTCATCTTCTCCCACTCTCTACTTTCAAGTATCTTCCTCTCAACACTCTCTCGATCTCCTGACAAAACTAGCGTTTTTTGATCAAAATACTTAATTATTTCTTGAGTTAAAGTTGTTTTACCTACTTGCCTCGGGCCATAAAGGATCACCCCTCGAGGTAAATCTGTATTTTTCAACTGCTTAACTATTCTCTCTTGCAGATTTCTTAGTATCATAAACACAATATACTTGTTTTCCGCCGACTTGTCAACTACAACCACTCCTTTTCCGCCGATTCACCTACCCTTTTAGTACCTCCACCTTACTTTTGACACAATTGGGTGTCATATTTGTGTCAAATACCGACACAATTAAACCTCAAATCTCTATTCCGAGCCAACGCTCTAGCTCAACTCATCTTTCGTCTCTTTTAGATAATCACTGATTGGGACAATTTCAATATTTCTGGTGTACATAATTCCATATTACATCGTTTTTTGGAGTTCTCAATACCACAATATGCTTTGTTTCCACCGATCAACCAATCATCTCAATCATCTCCTCCGGCACCCTCTCCCTCCACCCAGTTTGTCCTGCTCGTAACATCTCGCGGATCTTCACCCCCTCCAGCTCATCCCTGTTATGTAATCCTGACTCCAGAACTTGCATGCCAACTTCTTCTAACACTTCATTTGTCCAGCTATTATTCCCCACCACCACTACCTCGTGAGGCTCACACCCCTCACTTTCCACTATCTCCACCACCTTTTCTGCCCATTCTGAGTCCGTCTGATAGTCCTCTATCCCCACAATCATCACTTCACCACCAACCACCACTCTCACCATCTGCTCTCGCTCCTCATAACTCCATGGATTGCTCTCTGACCGCGATTTCTGACTACTCCCGATTCCCACCACAACTCTCTCCCCCAGCTCCATCGCCTTCTCCAAACTATACAGATGCCCCTTATGAAACGGCTGGAATCTTCCGATAAACAATGCCAATTTATATTTCTTCATTTCTGCATACTATCATATCGGCATATCGGCATATCGGCATATCGGCATATCAGCATATCGGCATATCGGCATATCGGCATATCGGCATATCGGCATATCGGCATATAAAAATTATCTGACAAACTGACAAACTGACACGCCGAAACACTGATCAACCACTACGCTGACACGCTGACCCACTGACAAACCGACACGCCGAATTTACTTCAAATACCCCATCGGATCCACATTCCCCGACCCAGTCCTAATCTCAAAGTGTAGATGCGTCCCTGTACTTCTCCCCGTTGACCCCATCTGTCCCAACACTGCCCCGCGACTTACTCTCTGCCCCGACACCACCGAGATCGCTGAGAGATGTCCATACAGAGTCTGGTATCCATTCCCGTGATCCACGATCACGTGATATCCATATCCCACATTCGTCCAGCCCGCCACTATCACAGTCCCTGAGTCAGCAGCCACTATCTGACCTCCGCTCTTGTTAGCAATATCCAGTCCCTTATGATACCAGCGGAATGACTGGGTAATCCGGCCAAAAGCTGGCCACACAAACGATCCCGACGCAGTCACAGATCCCGCGTCCGGTGTCAGGACCGATGCATATCTTGGCACTACGGCTACAGCCGTCGGCATCACCCCGTCCGGCACAATCAAGGTCTGCCCCGCTACAATCTGAAAGGTTTCGTCATTCGAGAACGTATTAAAGGGAAAGTCAACCATCCCCTGCGCATTAGTCTGGAATTTCTCTGCAATCGAGTAGATCGTGTCACCTGCCCGCACTTTATACACTATCCCAGTCACAGGCGGCACACTCACCATCTCGCCTGGTTTGATCTTCTGCCAATCTACCTTATCGTTCACCCACTTCACAGAGTCAATCGAGACATCAAATTTCTGGGCAATCGAGCTCAGTGTGTCCCCGTCCCGCACTGTGTACTCCACTGTCGAGTCGCGCGGCTTGTCCGATTCCAGTGTTACGAGTCCCGTCGCATTCAGACTAGTCCCCAGCACATTCCCCCCGAGTGAGTTAGTGCTCCCGCCGTAAGCCACACTCTCCTCCGCGAGACTATTCTGAACAAACTTAGGACCCAAGATGAGCCCAAAAACAACCAAGACCATCATCGTTGCATGTAAAAATGGCTGGCTATACTTACCCCGCTTGGCATAAAGCCCAGTCGAGATCAGACTCTTCCCCTTCTCAAACCGGAAAAAAGCACGCAAAACATACCGACTCACATACCCCCAAAATTGACGGAAAAACTCAGGTAAATCTGAAAATATTTTTTCTTCTGTAGACATGTCTCGCTAGTATCACTAGCACCAGCTATCCTAACAGATTCACCTCGATATTTCTACTCTTCTTTATCCTTCTTTTAGCGAAGCCAAAAACTCCTTATTACTCTTTGTCTTCTGGAGCTTGTTAATCAGGTCTTGAACATAGCCCAGTGAGTCACCCCCACCATTGCCCTGATTCACGATATCAATCATTCGGCGCAAGAGCACAACTGACTGATACTCTGCGTTGGAGAACAAGAGGTCCTCGTTACGAGTGCTAGAATTAATTACATCTATCGCAGGATAAACTCGGCGGTTTGCCAGCTTACGATCCAGATGTAGCTCCATGTTCCCCGTACCCTTAAACTCCTCATAAACCAGCTCATCCATCCGCGATCCCGTGTCAACTAGCGCAGTACCTAGGATCGTGAGTGATCCACCACCCTCCATCTTTCGAGCTGCCCCGAAAAATCGTTTTGGAGGATATAGCGCTGCCGGGTCAAATCCACCCGAAAGTGTTCGTCCGCTAGTAGGGATCGCGAGATTATAAGCACGTGCTAGTCGCGTAATCGAGTCCAGGACTATCATCACGTCTTTCCCGGCTTCCACGAGACGCTTGGCACGCTCAAGAGCAACTTCAGCCACCTTAGTCTGATGCTCTGCTGGCTCATCAAAGTTACTTGCCGCACACTCTCCTGGGATCTCACTATCTTTGGTCACTCGTTCCAGATGACGCCTAATATCAGTCACCTCTTCTGGACGCTCCCCAATCAGGACTGCCATCAGATGGATCTCAGGATAGTTCTTGGCTACTCCCGTAATTACTTCCTTCATCATCGTCGTCTTACCAGCCTTAGGAGGTGAAACTACCATTCCTCTCTGCCCTTTCCCAATCGGAGCAACCAGATCAATCAAGCGAGTCGAAAGAGGGGTTGTCCCAGTCTCAGTCTTGATCTTCTCGATTGGATAGATTGGTGTTAAGTTGTGAAACCTGATTCTCCCCTTGAGATTCGCGTTCGGACTCCCGTCATTCACTTTCGTCACACTCATCAGCCCCATATACTTCTCATTATCTCTCCTTGGTCTTGCCGTTCCCTCAACTGAGTCACCTCGTCTTAGTCCCAGTCGCCTGATTACAGACGTCGGGATATAAGTATCAAAGTCAGAGGGCGAGAACTGAGGACGCAACACTCCACTCCCATCAGGTAACATCTCGAGGAATCCATCAATCGACTCACCAGTCTGGGGATTATTCTGCGGGTTATTGTTAATTGGCCTTCTTCCTTGATTAGGCGTGGGTTTTACCATTGGTTTACTCACTGGTTTTGGCTGGGGAGCAGTTTTTTTTTGCACTACAGTCTTGGTTTCTTTCTTTACATCTGACATCTTGGATTCTCCTCAATTCGACTTAATAAATATCTTGTAGACTAACTCAATTCGCCTGGGAACACATGTAGTATCTCAAATCTCACACGCTAAGTCAACTAAAAACTGATAAACAGAAGGGGGGTTCCACATATCAGCAAGGTGGAGGGATTATGAGCCTGCCCTATCTCACATATCCCTCCACTCTGCCGACAGTTTCCCAAATTTCACACCTCAAGTGATTATAGGCCAAAACACTACCTGTAGTGTCCTAGACCCCATAATACACACAAGATGTAGCTTGACTCCTCTCCTGTCTATGTTAAAGTATTCATACACTTAAACAGTATTCATTTACTGCTTTAATGTAACTGAATTAGAGCATTGCTATACGTGAGCACTTCTTGTAAGAGACTCAGCGGTAGGAATGCTCTATTCGTATTCAGTGCTCTGTAATATATCACCTCTGGTAATCCAAGTCAACCTATAACTATTTTCCCTCTCACATCTCACCCACCCCATAGCATAACTACCTCTGGCAAATCCCCTATTTTCATCTTCTGTGGATAACTCTGAATAACTTACTTTTTTACTGATTTACTGATCAACTGATTCACCGACACGCTGACACGCTGATAACTCTCCCTCGAGATAATCTCACTGTAACCCAGTTTCTTGGCTTCCTTTACTCGCCTCTCGTACCAACTCACCTTCCGGATCTCGCCCAGTAGCCCCACTTCCCCCACCGCAACCGACTGCTTGGGCAGCGCCTTCCCACTGTATGAGCTCGCACCCGCCAGCGCAATCGCCAGGTCCACCGCCGGCTCCTTCACAGTTAACCCGCCAGTTACCTTAACAAAAACATCCCTACTCCCCAGATTTAGTTTCGCATGCTTCTGCAGTACTCCCAGTAAGATCATTACTCGTCTCACATCCACTCCTTGCGCTACCCTGCGCGGCACTGGGAGCTCACTAGAGACTACCAGGGCCTGCACCTCAACTAGTACCGGCCGCGTTCCCTCCATTACCACTGCCACACATGATCCAGACGCTCCTTCTTCTCGCTCAGAGAGAAAAACTTCACTCGGATTACTCACTTCTTCCATTCCTTTTTCATTCATCCGGAAAACTCCCACCTCATCAGTTGCCCCGAACCTATTCTTAACAGTTCTCAGTAGTCGCAGATCATGATATCGGTCACCCGACAGTGAGAGCACCGCATCCACCATATGTTCTAGTACCTTTGGTCCCGCCATCCCTCCGTCTTTGGTCACGTGCCCAACGAGTACCACAGGCACTCCAGTTCTCTTAGCATACGATATTAATCGGGCAGTACACTCCTTAACCTGTGCCACGCCTCCCGCCTGCCCCGTTAATTCAGATGTAGTGATAGTTTGTACAGAATCTACTATTAACAGAGATGCACCAGCATTTTCTACTGTGCCTATTATCACATCTATATCAGTTTCTGCTAGTAGCTGCAAGTGAGGTTCCGAACTTCCAGATAGTTCGGAACCTTGCGCCGTTCCCAGTCTCTCCACCCGCAACTTCACCTGCGCGGGCGATTCTTCACCACAAACATACACTACACTCTCCATTTTTAGCGCCAACTGCGTGAGGAGCGTGCTTTTCCCGATCCCAGGTTCTCCAATCATCAGAGCTACTTCACCAGGAACTATTCCACCACCAAGCACTCGGTCCAACTCTCCTATCCCAGTTCCCACTCTCTCTACCTCCCCAGCCTTAATTTCTGATAGTTTCTGCAGCTTCCCAATTAGCATTTGCTTACCCCCCCGTTTCCCAGCTGACATACCGACACGCTGATTCACTAATAACACTGATTCCGTCAGAGTATTCCACTTCCCGCACTCCGAACACTGCCCCTGCCACTTAGGATGTTGCCCTCCACAATTACTACACTCGAATATCACTCTATTTTTCGCCACTGTATCCCTCCTTTACTCGCACTAACTCATCTTGTAACAACATTTTCAAATCAGGAATAATCTGATCAACCACATGCCTAAAGTTCTTAGGAGGAAGCAGAGAATTTAGATCCACATAAAGATCACTAGGTGTTAGTACCGTCTCCACATACTCCAAGAGTTTCCCTACATATTCAGCATATGGCATACCCATCCGCTCCTCAATGATCATCTGATTCACAGGTAGTCCAGCAGAGAGAAACTCCCTGATGTCAAAAAAGTCTCGACCAGCCACTGACCCCCTTTGCTCCTGGCGATTAAGCGCCGCCACCAACTTATTAGCCACCATCGTAGACAAAGTCTGGGCACGACAAACTAGCCCCAGCTCCTTAAGTGTCACAACCTCGTACTCATTATATGGGCTAACCCTATCACTCACCTCCAGCTTAAGAGTGTTTCTGCTAGTACCAGAAGATTTATACTTGAGAAAAAACTGCAAGTAGTGCTGACTCTCATCCGCAATAGAGAGATCAAGTTTGGCAAACAATTTATGCAATCTAACCTTCAGTCTATCTAATTCCTTCTGTTCAGAAGTCAAAATATCAAAGTCCAAGTCCACTGAAAATCTGTTCAGGTATCCCATTAATGCCGCATAAGTTCCACCCTTCAGATAGAGAGCATTGCTGAGTGCTGGATCAGTCAAAACTCCCCGCAACAAGGTAATTAGCTGGCGCTTGTGTAATGCGTCCTTAGGTTGAGGAACTAGCATATGGATCATCCTCCACTTGATATTTAATTGCCTGGGGGTTATCTAAATAAAGGATTGGGTTACTACGCTTTAGATCCGAGAGAGCTCGAGTTGGACTAGCTAGATAATAACCATTCTCTAACCGTATCCCCATCCTGTTCAATAGATACTTTGGATTAAGATAGCGACACCAGTAGTAATTACTTCCTGATACAAACTCCTTAGCCTTACTCCCAAACAGGGTAATCTTAGTTGGTTGTTGCATTATTGCTCCCTCAATCGAAAGGATTGTCTCTCCAGACACATATGACAAAGGACCAGCCAGAGCACAACCTACCTCAAACTCATGCAACTTAAATGGATCCACAGACGAATATACGCCATAACCTAGCCTGTGCAGTATTCCTCTTGCAAGATATCTCTGGATAGTAGAGTAGAGTGTATTCCGATTGACCACTCCCCAGAGAGTCGCCAATTCATAAGTATAAAAATATCTTTTATCTTGCGATAATAGCTGGCTAACCTGGTTAGTGTTTCTAGAACTGTGCATATATGCACATATTAGGCAATATCTACTATCTTGTCAACTATCTATCCAACTCCTCAGTGATACAATGATTTAAATCATTGTATCACCCACACTCCCATTATTACTCAAAAATTCGAGCAATTTTAGGACCATCCAACAACTCCACCGTCTTTACTGCATCACCTAATACTAAGTCGAGGTCTAACCCAATTTGCTGAGCAAACCAAGCATCAAGCTGAAATTTTTGATTGTCTGGATCTGGAATTCTTGTCGTTCCTTCCACAAAATTTACATTAACTATACTCTCGCCATGTTGACCATCTAAATGAGTATGGGCTCCACTATGATCTGTGATTATCTTGGCAGAATCATCAAAAGTTATTCCCCACGGCAAATCACCAACCTGCTCTGACACGACCATCCTTCCACAATGTAAATCACGATCACTTACATCATGTACGCCAGAATTATATCCAGCTTTCTTGATTCTATTGCAAGCTTCTTCCACATGTTGAGCTGTAATACTAGATGCATTTTCCATTCTTGCTAGCATCGCAGCTACACCGAGAGCTCCACCTTGAATTTTTGGACCACCAAACTCATCTTGCTTACTAGAATCAATACGTCCATCCACACACATTGTCGGTGCACCAGGTATTGTTAGGGTTAATTCGCTATTATCACCTGCTTCTACTGTCCAACCCCCCCCCAGTAAGCGCGTTACTCAATTCTTCTAACATACTCATAACAATCTCCCTATAAAATTTAACCAATTACTCCCCAGCACTAGTCAGTAACTGAGTAAGCTGTGCCTCCACCGCCTCCCACTTACCACCACTAGATCTGATCTCCTGGAATATCCATTCCAAGTCAACCAAGATCTGATCATCTTTAACTACCATTTTTGTTTTACTCATTGCTCTTTCCTCCCGTAATTCATAATTCTTAATTCGTATTACTTATACCCCATTGGCACTTCGGTAAGCACTGGTCCTAGACTCATTCGTCTATGCTCTGCATCCACACTCTCCACGAGGACTTCGACATCCTCTCCTGGAATAAGCTCGCCAAAACTACTCGTTCGCGAAACATGAATAAGTCCATCTACGCCTGGCTCAAAGTTTACAAACACTCCGAATGGAGCCTGTCTAGAAACGACGCCTTTGACGGTGGTTCCTGCCGCATACTTCTCGGCTACGATACTCCATGGATCAGGAGTCAGCTGCTTGATCGAGAGGTTTAGTTTCCCTGTTCCCTCTTCTACTCCCAGCACTCTTACCTCAACTTGATCAGTCTTGCTGAGATACTTGTTAATATCATCCACTTTCTCCCATGAGATCTCACTAATATGCACGAGTCCCTCGACTGGAACTTTCTCACCCTTTACTGGGATCTCGACTGCGACAAACGCACCAAACGAGAGTACGCCAGTTACCTTACCAGAGTATTTCTGACCAACCTCAACATCCTTGAGAGCTTCGTCTCTTAGCTGGATCGTATCAGCCTCTGACACTAGTTTTTCTGAGAAGATCAGCCTGTTTTTCTCTCTATCCACCTCAATTGGCTTTACCTCAAACGACTTACCCGAAAGATCTCGAATATTCCCCGCAAACTCTCCCCCAAACTGACTAGATGGCACAAAGCCTCTGAGTCCTTGCCACTTCACGATCATTCCACCTCTGTTAACCTCTGCACCCATCACGCTCACTGCCTTGTCGTTCTCCAGGTATGAATCAAGCATTCCCCAGAGCTTATCAAACATCGCGCGTCTGAGTGAGAGCATAATCTGCCCCTTCTCATTCTCCTCCGTCATCACATATACATCAATCTCCATTCCTTCTTTAAGAGTCTCGATAAACTCACTCGCCACTGCATATTCTTTTTCTGCTACGAGCCCCTCAGTCTTGGCGCCAATATCCACCATCACAGCTTTGCGACTAATCCCAGTCACAAGTCCCGTAATTGTCTCTCCCTTTCTGGGAATATTTAACTCATATCCTGCAGTTGCCAGGAGCTCTTCCATTGTTGTAGGAGTCTTAGTGGATTTTTTCTCTGCTGGTTTATCTTTCTTAACTTTTTTCTCTTTTACCTCCACTTTTGTTGTGGCCTTTACCTCAACTTCCTCTTTTTTTGTATCTTTTGCTTTTGCCATAATAAATATTCCCGCCTTTCTTCCACGTATTCTACCAGGGAGAACCCTTCTTGACAATTATCTACTTATCGACCCAGCACTTCACCCGGAATGAGCTGGGACGGCTCCACCAGATACACATCTGCTGGTGAGACCCAGGTAACCACTAGATAACGCAGAAATACAATCAGTGCTCCTACCCCTACTGCAATCAGCAGAGAGCCAAAAAACTTGTTGTAAGTTATGGACTGAGAACTTGGTTTGCTAGCTCGTTTTACCACTCTTTTCTTCGTTGTTTTCTTGACTGGTTTTTTTGTGGTTTTCTTGGGCATAGCTCACTCCGGTTGTTTGTATTAACTCCACTTTATACTATCTCTCCTCCTCCCACAACTCTACCTTCATCGTCATACACTACTGCGCTCTGTCCTGCCGCCACTCCCCACACATCCTTCTCTAGCCTTATCACCCATTCATCATTATTTTCCTCAAGACTGCTAATCAAGATCATCTTCCCTAGATTCCGTATTCTCAAACGCAGTGCAGATCCCGCCTCTCGCCAGAGGCGCGGATAATCTCCATACCACCTCGCTTCTTTTAATTTAACTTGATTCACTTCACCTTCAATGCGGTCTCCAATTATCACCTGATTCTCCTTTACATTCTTACCTATCACATACAGCGCCGGCATTTTCGTCGTATCTATCCCCACAGCCTTCAGGGCCTGGCCCTTAAGGCTAATCTCCTGTCCCACCCTCTGCCCCACCGTAGAGAACCAGAGCCCATTATGCTTACCCACCTCCTCACCTCCCATCACAACCTCTCCTCCACGCTCTCCCAGCTCCTCCCTGAGCTTACGCGCAACGTCCAACTCCCCCATCATGCACACTCCCATCGAGTCAGGTTTGTCATAGTTAGGCAGTCCTAGCTCCTTGCCCTTCGCGCGGACCTGGACTTTAGTCATCTCACCTAATGGGAACAGTACATGCTCCAGCCTATCTGGCGTTACTCGCCACAAAAAATATGATTGGTCCTTCCCAGCATCCACCGCACTCTGCAACAAAAAACAAGGTTCCGAACTTTGTCGATTTAGTTCGGAACCTTGTTTTTCTACTATCCGAGCATAATGGCCTGTCGCTACCTTATCGTAGCCTTGCTCCAATGCCCAATCAAGAAAAAGCCCAAACTTAATCTCTAAGTTACAAACTATGTCAGGGTTAGGCGTTCTCCCTGATTTATACTCATCATAAAAATACTTGACCACACTCTCCCTGTATTCTTTTCGTAGGTCCAACACTTCAAATGAGATTCCTAATTGGGTTGCCACCTTCAGTGCGTCTCGCTTGTCCTCATCTGCCCTGCACCCAGGTTCGTTGTACGCCTCGATATACACTCCAGTCACCTCATGGCCCTGCCTGCGCAGGCAGGCTTGCTCCATAAGAATCGCCGCAGCAACAGAACTATCCACTCCTCCACTCATCCCAACTACAATTTTTTTCACTCCACCACTACCGCAAAGTCTTTTAGATCTCTTTTGCCAATCAACATTTTATACTTGACCTTACTCCTATTGGCAATCGAGACTCTTGACTGGATCTTACGCTTAGCCAACAAGTAGCGTATTCCCACAACCGAACGGTTATGCTTGCCCAGCGCACTCTCAAAATGCGTCACGTAAAGATGATTATCCATATCCAATAGTCCTAGCTCACGCGCTAGATCTCGGTCCAAACTAGAGCTATCCGCCCCCGTATCAATCTTTGCCATAATCTTTCTTCGCTCACCATTTAGTCCCAGGATTGTTACTTCCTCGACCGCACTCACAGTCTTGCGCCCCCATCCCTTATCAAGGAGTTTTGGATCCGCAAATAA
>CAXCDZ010000018.1:0-14147 GCA_963981525.1 uncultured bacterium
TTTTTTCATCGACCGTAACGGCGAGTGGCGATCAGACTCGCAAAACTACCCAAGATCAAGCCAAGCAGAAGCTCTCCAGCAAGCACAACAAGCATGACCCAATATGGGACGGGTAGAATAGTAATCCCTTGCAAGAACTCAACGAGGTTGGGAGTGAGATAGAGGAGCGTGAGGTAAGACAGTCCCCAGCCCAGGAAGGCGCCGAGTACGGAGTAGATAACCCCTTCGATTACGAATGGTCCGCGGATATACCAGGGGGATGCGCCCAAGAGGGAGAGAGTGTTGATCTCGAGTTTGCGAGCCGTGAATTTGAGTCCCAAGATAATGATGATGGTAGTGAGTGAGGCAAAGAGGAGTAATCCAGAGAGTGCGATCCCACCCCATCTGACGCCATTGACCCAGACCTTGATAGTGTCGATGATGTCTTTTTGGTAGATGACTTCTTCGACGTATTCTGCTCCCTCCATAATCTGGGCGATACCCTCTAGGTCAGTAACGCTCTTGGCGGAGACCTCTAGACTGGCTGGTAAGATATCTGCTGTAACCATCTCCAATAATAGTGGATTGTCGGCATTTTGATCCTGGTAGATGGTGAGAGCTTCTTCTTTGCCTATATAGATAATTGAGTCTGTGGAGAATGAGTTCTCGATCTCTGATTGGAGTGAGTTAAGCTGATCACTAGTAGTTGAGTCAAGGAAAAATGCAGTAACCTGAGGGCGTGACTCAAAATAGGTGAGAAGAGTGTGAGTTCCGATGGCAGCGAGGGTAAAGATGCTAACTATTAGGAACGTAACCGTAGTCATGATGATGGCGGCAAGTGACTGGTAGGGTGCGCGGCGGATGTGCTGGAGGGTGAGAGTTAGTTTTTTCATTTTTTTGCCTTTGAACCTGAGTCCTTGACTAGCTTACCATCCTTGAGCTCAATACTGCGGGCACCCATTCCTTTGACCAGATCAGTCTCGTGGGTGGAGATGATAACGGTAGTGCCCTGCTTATTGATCTCCTGCAAGAGCTTGATTACACCCTTAGCCGTTTCTGGATCGAGGTTACCGGTGGGCTCGTCGGCAAAAAGGAGCTTGGGCTCGGTGGCGAGTGCGCGGGCAATCACGACTCGTTGCAGCTGTCCTCCAGAGAGTTGGATGGGAAAATCATTTTCCTTGTCCGTAAGACCGGTGAGGTTAAGGAGCTCTTGTCTTCTTTTGAGAATAACCTTGTCATCGAATCCGAGGATGTCGAGTGCGAGATCGATGTTCTCGGCCACGGTACGATCCATCAGGATCTTAAAATCCTGGAAGACCACCCCGATCTTGCGACGAAGGAGGGCGATGTTTTTGGGGCTAATTTTTTTGAGATTGTCTGAGTCGACTTTGATGATTCCGAGAGTAGGCTCGATTTCTTTGAGGAGGAGTTTTGCGATCGTGGTTTTGCCGGCGCCAGATGGTCCTGAGAGCACGACTAGCTCGCCGGAGCCAATTTCGAAACTGATATCCCCCAGAGCTTTGGTGCCATTGCCAAAAGTTTTTGTGACTTTGTCAAAAATGAGCATATTATTCGTGATCAGCTCGCAGTGATCAGTGCGTAGCTTATTCTGATACTTCTATGTTATTAACTTCGGCGGCGTTAAGGCCTACTACCTTGATTCTCCCTACATCCATAAGCCAACCTGCGCTCTTACCCTGGAAAGTCTCGCCCCAGAGCTCGACCTCGGTGGTGAGGAAAAGATCAAGATCGATCACTGATGAAGTAAGGTAGACCCATTGGGACTCGTCGATTCCGCGCTCTAAGTGATGTGAGCCCTCGCCGTCGATCCCGCCAGGCTGGATAATGCCGAGTGCGGAGTCAGAAAAAGAATCTTTATCTGCACTACCAAAGACATCACCCACAGCAACACTCGCAGCGTCGGTGGGATTCTGGGTAAGTGCGCTGGGGATAGGACCGGATGTACCTGGAGTCTGGAGTCTAGTGCGAGCAACGAAGAAGCCTGTGGTCAACCCGGCAATAACAGCGACGACTAGTGAGATGACGCGAAGATTGGGGAGCTTGGTGGGAGTACTCTTTTTGACTGGCTTGGATTCTAAGCTTGATGAATTAGTTTGTTCGAGTGAGATTTTTTTGATTGGTGCCATGACTACCTCCTATTAAGTATGGGTCTAATATAGCACAAAACCTAGGCAAGGAGCTTGAGTTCGGCATCGATAAAGCCTTCGAGATTGCCGTCCAACACTCCCTCGGCATCACTGGTTTCGTGCTCTGTACGCAAATCCTTGACCATTTTGTAGGGGTGTAGGACATAACTCCTGATCTGGCTACCAAAACTTGCTGGTTGATAGCTCCCCTTAACATCCTGGATCTCGGCTGATTTTTTGGCTTCTGCGATTTCCCAGAGTTTGGCCTTGAGACGAGCGAGAGCCTTCTCGCGATTACGTTGCTGATAACGCTCCTCTGTACAGACGACTGTAAATCCGGTGGGGAGATGCTTGAGTCTGACGGCGGTGCTAACTTTGTTCACATTCTGGCCACCATGCCCTCCTGCACGGAAGAACTGCCATTCTAGATCGTTATCTGGAATCTCTAAGTCACTGTCATCCTCGATAACCTCAGGGAGAACCTCTACTAGGGCAAAGCTGGTTTGGCGGAGGTTATCAGCGTTAAATGGACTTTGTCGGACCAGCCGGTGAGTACCAGCTTCTCTTTTGAGCATGCCGTATGCGTGCTCGCCCTTAATCAGGATCGTGGCAGACTTGATCCCAGCTTCTTCTCCCCTAGTTTCTTCGATAAGATGATGTGACCAATCCTTACTCTCTGCGTAGCGCTCATACATCCTGGAGAGCATACTAGCCCAGTCCATGGCTTCGGTGCCACCTGCACCCGAATGGATGCTAAGGATGGCGTTGAGCTGGTCGTAGCGACCGGAGAGATAGGTTGCGAGCTCAAGACGGTCCAGATACTTATTGAGCTGACCTAGATACTTGGCTTTTTCACTCTTGATCTCAACGTTATTAGGATCATCGGTTAGCATAAGAGTGGCAGTCTCGAGGTCGGAGAGGAGATTATCTAACTTGCTGAGAGTTTCGAGTGTGGTGTTGATGACTGAGAGGCGTTGTGATTTCTTGGTAGCGTCTGGCTGATCCCAAAAACTCCCCTCCTCCATTGCCTTGAGGAGATCTTCTTTTTCACTCTGGATCTCTTTGACCTGGAGTTTGACTCTGATGTTGTCGAGCCGTTCTTGATAATCTGCCATGGGGGTATTGTAATACAATATAGCCATGGAATGGAAAACTCGCTGGGAACAACTAAGGCAAACTAACTGGTTTCGACGACTGTACGCCTCGATCGGAACAGTAATGATTGTACTGTCGTTCCTGATAATAGTTGACCCGGAGCCGTTTGTCAGACTGGGTTATCCTGGGATATTTGTGTTTAATTTGTTTGGCCCTGGCACGCTACTGATCCCATCATTATCACTCAAGATGAATGTCTGGGGACTGGCTCTGAGCTCTGCTGGTGGGATGGCGATCAATGATAGTGTGAGTTGGATGGTGGGACATGGAGGCAGAGCGATTATCACTCCTGGTAAGCGAACTGAGAGAGTGGAGAGAGCGATTGGTAAGTACGGGGGATGGGCATTCCTTGGCTACTCTATACTCCCTTTTCCGTTTGATTTTGTGGGATTGATTGCAGGTTACCTGAGATTCTCATATTGGAAGATGCTTGGGGCGGCTTTTGTGGGCAAGGTCACTAGATTTGTGTTAATGGGAATGGGTACTGGTTGGCTGATGGGGGTTATTTGAGAAGGGACCTAACTCGATCGATATTGGCAGTATCTGGGCCGGATTTGTCGGTGCCTGGGACCTCCAAGATCAATGGGTAGCTGCGTAGCTTGGGGTGGTTGATGAGGCGAGCGAGACCCTCCTCACCGATATGGCCCTCGCCGATGTTTTCGTGATTGTCGCGACCACTCCCCAGCTCGGTCTTGCTGTCATTGAGATGAATGACATTGAGCTTGTCGAGTCCGATATGATCTTCGATTTCTGTAACCCATTTTTCTAGCCCTTGGGCAGTTGCGAGATCAGAACCTGCCTCGTAGGCATGGGCTGTGTCCAGACAGATCTGGAGACGAGGAGTTTGGATTGCCTCGAGAATCTCGCCGAGCTCCAAGAGTGAGCCGATCTTGCCCTTTTGCCCTGCTGAGTTCTCGAGAAGGAGAATGGAGTCAGGTGGAGTGGAGTCAAGAACTTGGTTGATTTGATCAATTACCAACTCACGACTAGCTTCCCATCCCCTACCCTGATGACTGCCGATATGAAGGACCACACCTGCACTACCGATTGCTGCAGAGTTAGTCATGTCGGTGATAAGGGCCTGCTTAGACTTTTCTAGCAACTCTGGATTGTCTGAGGCGAGATTGGTGAGATAGAGGGCATGAATATAGACGGGAGCAAGGTCGTGCTCGGCAATGAGTGAGTTAAATTCTTCTGCAACTTTTGGCTCGTAGAGTTTGCGTGCCCACATGCGGGGAGAACCGGCAAAGATCTGCATGCAGTTGCCGCCGATTGCGAGCGTATTTTTGACCGCGTTTTTGATCCCGCCGCTCGCACTAACGTGCCCGCCTACCCGCCTCATTCTTGTTCCTCATACTCTTGGATTACTCCCTGGCAAAACTCGTACTTGATTTTGTCATACTGCTCTTGCGGGATCTCACTAATCTCTTTTTGGATCGTCTCGAGGGCTTCGTTAATGATTGGCTCACCCTCTCCGTCCGTAACCTGGTTAATAACTGCGTTACTAGTATCTAGCACTGCGGAGGTGGCAGTACCCAGGACTTGCTTGAGACTATCGACGTCAAGAGGAGCTTGGGTGAGATTAAACTTGGGGGTAAGAGTGGAGGAAGAAGAGCGGGATAGGATGGTTTGTTGATAATAGAAATAACCGGCACCGAGTGAGAGGGCGATGAGGGCTATAAGCAAGATCTTTTTCATAACATCATGATACCATCCTTCGACAGGCTCAGGACCTACGGGCTACTCGTAGCGCAAGGCCTCGATAGGGCTAAGCTTGCTGGCTTTGCGGGCTGGGAAGACGCCAAAGATTATCCCTGTGAACCAAGAAACAGAAAAGGCAAGTGCGACTGAACTCAGTGTAATGTGAGAAGGAATAAACTGATCAAGAATGAGTGAGATGAGCATGCCGAGAACGATGCCAGTGAGACCGCCAAAGCTCGATAGTGCAGCTGCCTCGATCAGAAATTGGACGAGAATGTCATTGGGTTTTGCCCCGAGGGCTTTTCTGAGTCCGATCTCCTTAGTGCGCTCTGAAACAGAGACAAGCATGATGTTCATGATCCCGATCCCACCAACAATGAGAGAGATCGCGGCGATACCAGCAAGGGCACCTGTGATTGCGCCGAGAATAGTCTGGATTGACTCAACTAGCTCTGCCTGATCGGTTACTGAAAAATCATCTTCGTCAAGATATTTACCCATCACGCGTGAGACGAGTGCTTCTCCCCTAGCCAACTCATCTTCTCCGTCAATTTTGACAAGTAAATATTGGATCCCTGTGATCTCGAGCGCAGTACGACCAGTCTCGAGAGGAATATAGATGATACTATCTAAGTCTGGCCCACCAAATCCACCACCCCCTTTGGACTCAACTACACCAATAACTGTGAAGTAGATCCCATTGAGCGAGAGCTGTTGACCAATCGCAGAAGAGAGTCCAAAGAGATCCTCGGCAAGAGTAGGACCAATAACGGCAACTCTACGCTTGGTCTCGTTGTCTGCTGAATTAAAAAACCTCCCACTAGTCATACCGAGACTGCGGACAGAAGCATACTCGGCGGTTGAGGCGGCAATCATGGTATTTTTTTTGATAGTTCCCACCCTAGCTTCGATTGGCAACTCAGAGATGGGGATTGCAGTTGTGATGGGGTCACCGATTCTCTTGATAGCGCGAACATGATCTAGTGTAAGTTTGCTAACAGTCAAGCCTTGCGTGAATGCGTCTTGTGAGAATCCCCCCTCTTCTGAGATAAACTCTCCTGGAGTAACAAAAAGAAGATTGCTACCCAGACCTTCAAATTGCTCTGTGACGAGATTTTTGAGACCACTACCAAGAGAGGTGAGTAAAATCACAGATAGAACACCAATAATAACTCCCAATGTCGTAAGGAATGATCTAACTTTGTTGCGGTTGAGACTAGTAAAGGCTGAGAGCCAGATTAATCTAAATTTCATTTCTTGCTATTCCTTTTATTCTTTTTACCATTTGTAGTATCAGATATGACCTTGCCATCTAGCATCTTAATTTGTCTGTTGGCGATACGGGCGAGCTCAAGATCATGAGTGACGATAACGACAGTTTTACCTTCTCTATGAAGATCAATGAGGAGATCCGTAACTTCTCCACCAGACTTACTATCCAAGTTCCCAGTTGGTTCATCAGCAAAGACAATTTTTGGATCATTCATGAGAGCTCTGGCGATTGCGACTCTTTGCTGCTGTCCACCTGAGAGCTGATTAGAGTAGTTGAGGAGGCGATCCCCAAGACCTACTCGTTCAAGAAGCTTTGTGGCAGTCTCTCTAGCAAGCGTAATATCTTTTTGGTCAGAATAATAAAATGGAAGGAGAACGTTTTCGATACTGGTAGTTTTGGGGAGGAGATTAAACTGCTGAAAGATGAATCCCAGGTACCTGTTGCGTAGATATGAAAGCTCGATCTCATCATAGTCACTGGTTTCTTTACCTAGAAACTCTAGCTGCCCATCAGTGTGCTTGTCCAGAAGCCCCATGACGTGGAGGAGAGTTGACTTGCCGCTACCTGAAGAGCCGGTGATAGCAATCATCTCCCCTTCTCTTATTGTGAGATCTACTCCAGCAAGAGCAGGAATCTTGACTTCGCCGAGGTAGTAAGTTTTTGTGACTCCAGATAATTCAAGGATAGGTTTTTTCATGGGAACCTATTTTCCGTAATAGATCGTTTGACCTTCCGCAAGACCCTCAAGCACCTGGTAATATTTATCGTCAGATACGCCAAGCTGGACTTCTTTTTCCACTGGTTCTCCACCCTCATCGATGATAACTATCTCAGAGCTACCGCGCTCTTGGACGGCCTCGATCGGAACTAGAAGAATATTCTCGTGAGTTTCTTTGAGGATACTTACACTGCCGTTGAGGCCTAGCCTGAGTGTGCGTGATGTCTCGACTGGGATCTTGAACTCAACCTCAAAAATCGTGCCTGTTGTGGTGAGTTTGGAGGAGTAGGCAATCGAGTCTAGACTAGTGGTGATGGGAGAGTCAGAAAATGCATCGAGTGTGATATTAGCATGCTGACCAACTTCTACTCTAGAAAGATCGCTCTCGTCTAGATCTGCAGCGAAAATAAGAGTGGTGGGATCAACAACTTGCCAGATGTCAGTTGGTCCAACATAAATGTTGGCGGTGGTAGTAGGAGAAGCGACAAGAATGCCAGTGAGGGGAGAGGAGAGACGAGAGAGGGAGAGAGCAAGGTCTCTAATTTCGACATCGATCACAGAGTTTTCGAGGTCGTATTGAGAGCTCTCGAGGATTCGACGAAGTGCTTGGTCGACATCACCGTCTTCGCGCTCTTTTTCATAGGTATCCTGGACTGTGTCAAAGTCGTGACGAGCTGAGACATAGGTGTTCAATTGTTTTTTTAGGGTCTTTTCTAGTTCGCGAGAGTCAAGGGAGGCAACTGTGCTCCACTTGGCAACTTCGTCACCCTCTGAAAAAGGAGTGTATGTAATTAGACCGCCCACGGGGAAATGGAGGTTTGCATAATTACTAGCTGTGATCTCGCCTGAGAGCTCGATAGACTCTTTGATAGTGCCTGTAATCACTGTTACTGACTTAGGGGGAAGATCGGAACTAGAGCGTGCACGAAATAATAGGATGGCAGCAACAACTGCCACAATACCTGCGATGATTAACCATTTTCTTTTTTTGTTTGATTTAGGTGGCATAACTGAACTATTTTACCCGAGAAAGGACCCGACAGCAATGCCCATAAAGGTTGCTATGCCACCGATTGTGAGCATCTCCAGACTACTGCGCAGGGGGTTATCTCGATTGCGGCGTGCGCTGATGAGTCCAAGAATGGTGAGAGCAATAAGAGTGAGAATAACTGAAAGGTAGATAGCGATGCCAGGTGAAAATAGAAGATAGGGGGTGAGTGGGATGAAGCCGGCAAGAAAATACGAGATAAACATAATGAATGCCCCACGCGCAATACGAGCATGAGTTTTTTTGGAGTGATTGCTGGCAGTTGAGTTATCCTCTGACAAGAAGGCGCCAACTGCCATGGAGAAAGCCTCGACAAAGATTAGGATGATACCAGTGGCGATGATGGAGGATGTTGGGGCGCTAGTGACTGTAATACCCGAGAGCAAGCCGACGGTGGAGACGAGTGAGTCCTCGACACCGAAGATGAAGTTGCGGAAGAAAATTGCTTTTTGCTTGCGGCGTGTGAAATAGGTAAAGGGACTAGGCATACAGTTAGTCTAACAGATCTAGCTGTATGTGTAAAATAGATTGATATACCAAACTAATTTTTCGGAGTAAGTGGAATTGAACCACTGCCCCACCGACCCCATCGGCGGATTCTACCACTAAACTATACTCCGCTATTCTATGATCTAGAACTTGGTTATTTTAACACGGAAAAAAAATTATTTAGGCGAAGCGAGCGGAGACGTCTTCCCAGTTGACGAGATCCCACCACTTATCTACATACGTACCGCGGTCATTCTTGTAGTCGAGATAGTATGAGTGCTCCCAAACGTCAAGAACGAGAAGAACATCTACTCCGATTGAGCCTAGGAGATTGTGATTTTGAACCTGCATGATATGAAGATCATCACCGTCTTTGACTAGGATTGCCCAGCCAGAACCTTCGACGGTTTTTGCGGCACCTGAGAACTCGGCTTTGAGTGCTTCGAAGCTACCAAACTGCTCGGCAATTTTCTCAAGAAGTGCTCCCTTTGGAGAGTTGTCAGACTTGGCTTTTTTCATGTTCTGCCAGAAGATACTGTGGAGCTTGTTGCCTGCCATGTGGAAAGAGAGGTCTCGCATGGTGGCTTTGTAGTCGAGGTCTAGTCCTTCACCGGCACGCATTTTCTCTAGCTTGTCCATGGCTGCGTTAACTCCAGTGACATATGAGAGGTGATGCCTAGAGTGGTGGAGCATCATGACGTTTTTGCTGATTATTGGCTCAAGAGCTCCGTAGGAATAAGGTAGGTCTGGTAATTCGATTCGCTTATGCTTGATATCTGCCATAAAAACAACCTTTCAGGTATCGTGACGTAACACAGGTATTATAACATAGATCTGGATTTACTCGAGTTGGGAGCGAATACGATCCCAATATTTACCGCGCCTACAGAGCTTTGTGGAGTCTGCGGGGTCAGCAAGAATTGCTTCTACTACCCTCTCCAAAAAGATCTCGTTTTGTGAGCCTTTGACTAGAATATGAGCATTCTTAGGAATGCTTGCCGTGAGATACTCAATAAGATCGGTCATTTGAGCAAAGTGTTTGACCGGGAAGTGACGCGCGACAAGAACTGGGAGAGTGAGTTTGGCTACGTCCTCACCAAACAAGATAGCCTCGTCAGCATGCTTGATAATCTGATCGGCGAGATTTTTGTGTGCGTATTTGCTCTCTTTCCCGAGCTCGCGCATATCACCAATGACTGCGATCTTGCGTTTTTTGCCGGCTAATTTGTGAAGGAGTTGGAGGAGGCTGTAAGTGGAGGCGGGAGATGCGTTGTAGGAACTGTCAATTACTGTTGAGTTGTTAATCCCCGAAAACACACTCATTCTCCCGGCTGGGGAACGGTATTTGGCAAGTGCGCGAACCGCGACAGAAGGCTTGACTCCGAGTGCGGAGGTGGCACTGATAGCAGCGGCAAAAGTATAGGCAAACTCTAGCTCAAAATAATCGGGAAGTACGACATCATGCGTGTGACCCTGATAAGAAAATGAAAATGAAAACCCTTTTCGAGTGTTACTGGGCTTACCAATTATGAGACTCGCGCCTTTGAGTCGGCCGAACTTGATGATTCTTGAGTTAAGTTGCTTGATGAGTCCTCTGAGTTCTTTTTGGTCACTATTGATGATGGTGACTCCAGTTGGATCGATGCCAAGGGCTAGCTTGATCTTTTCTTCGGCGATTTTCTGAGTCAGTTTTGTGACTCTGCGGGCTGGGTCGCGATCTTTGACGAGATAGTCAAAGGACGCGCTATGGGCGAGGGTGGCGTTGAGAATGACTGCGACATGAGGCCTGATAATCTTGAGTAAGTAAGACATGTTTTTTGGTGAATCAGGACTATCGATTCCCATCTCGACCACGTAGTAGTCATATTTTTCCCAGTTGGTAAGAAGCTTAAATGGGGCGAGGATCAGGAGCCTAAACCAATCAAGAAATGAATAATTAATCGGAGAGAGTCCAAGAATGTTGAGGGGGATTCCAGTTTCTGAGTTGGCGCTCCCGGAGTCTTTGACACGTCCACGAGTCGCAAGGATAAGGGAGATTGCAGCTCTAGTAGATGACTTGCCGGCGGAGCCAGTGATGCCAATGATGGTGGCGTCCTTATTTTTTTTGAGTTGGAGGCGTGCGAAAAATCTGAGATAGGCAAGGACTGGGAGAACGACGAGTTTTTTCATATTATCTTTTTAGTTATTTAGTTTTTCTGATAACTCCTGACTGAGTGCAGCATCTGCATCATCAGCCTTGATTCTAGCAAGGAGATCATCTGATAGCCACTCATTGCTATTCATTGCTGCAACAACTTCGTCAGCGAGGGCGAGGCGGCGGCGAAAGATCGTGAGGAGAGAGTCGAGATCAGACTGATTGATATCGGAGTTGTCCAGCGCCTTCTCCCATGAAGGAATAACTGACTCAAGGTTATCTCTAAGCGCAACCCAACTAGCAATAGTGTCAGGGTCGTAGTCGGCGGGAACAAAGCCCCCGAGATGAGTCACGACTACCTCAGTTGGACAGCTATCTACCTCTTGATTGAGGTCATATATACCAATCTCAGTGTAGCGAGGATCCATAAGCTGAGAACGAGTGGTGTCAAAATAGAGAATGTTAGTGAGAAGCTCCTCAGCCGTAAAACGACCCCGAATAGAGAGCTCTCCGGTAATGATGTTGGAGTATCCGGCACTAGCAAGGGAAGAGGCGAGTGGGTAATCTGGATTGCCTGCAAGGACCTGAGTGGCCTTGTTTCGCGCTGAGCTTGAGAGGAGAGATTTTGGCGTGAGTGGAGTGAGCGCGGCAGTGGTCCTAGCCTGATTGACGAGCTCGTAAAACTCTTTGGCGTTGAGAGTAGGGGTGCCCGCAAGCTCGGCGTCGCGTGAGGTATCACGCCAGAGATCGTGATAGATTGATTGCTCTCCGTATGGGAGCAGAAAGCTAATATCTACGTCTTTGACTAACCCTAAGTCCCCGCGGGAGTCAGAAGAAGTTTTGCGATTATCCCCGAGGACGAGATACTCTCCCACTGGAATGGTGAGCTTACGACAATCTGGGAGACCTACGTCCCCGTATGTAGAGCGGGGCTTGTGAATATATGGTTCTTCAACCTGAACAGAGTTGCGATAGAGATATCCATCTCTTAACTCAACGGTGTCACCAGGGAGTGCGATCACTCGCTTGATAAAGCCAGAGTTGGCATCTCGATCCTCACCCTCCAAGATTTCTCTCGTGGCTGCACTCTGGAAAGTAATCATGTCACCTATTCCAACTTCTTTTCGGAGATAAATGTGCTCACCAACTTGAACCCCCTCGTACCGACGATACATCATGGGGGTGGTGCGGTACTCCTCGACAACTCTCTGTTCTATATTGTCAGGTCCACCCTCTGACTCCTCCCAGAACAGTGAGGGGTACATTGAGCCCGTGCCTACCACTGGGACTGGCAGAGTGCGAAGACCAAGGAACTTAGCAACCTCATTAACACTGGCAAGGGCAAAAGGCATGACAAGGGCGATGAGAACCAAAGTAAAAAAAGGCTTGATTATTTTTGAGATGCTCAAAATATCATGTTGGAGCTAAAAGTGATGTAGACAAAGTAAGCAAAGAAGGAGAAGCCAATGATAAGCATGAGCTGACGACCCCAGTGTGGGCGGATACTAGCGGGGAGGCGCAATCTGTTAAGAAGGAGGATCAGTGGGAAGGCGACCATCATTGCCGCGGCGTTAAGAATGGCACCGAGCGTAAGAAGGAGGCGCGGCTCCTGAAAGCCCATGAGAATCAAGACAATTCCGAGTAAGATCTCGATCCAGAGAATAAGATAGAAGATCTTACCAACTGCAACAGGCTCTGTAACTTTGTGCCTGATAAGCAAGATATTCTCTGAGGTGATACGAGTGGCTGACTCTAGGACTCCGAGCTGAGTAGCAAAAAGGAATAACCCAGACATAACAAGAAACATCTTGCCAACGACCGGGTAAGTCATGGCGCCGATGTTTTGAGCCTGGAAAAATAGAAAAGAGAGTCCTTCGGTGCTTGCGCCGCGAGCGGTAGCTGACGAAAGAACTGCCATAAAGAGGATTGTGATAAGTCCGAGTCCGAAAAAGACGATAAAGTGCTCGGTGACGACGAGTTTCCACCATGCGCGCCAACGACCAAGATTGGTGGCAGTGAGGGAGAATAGTTTGCCGTCAATTCGCTCATTGCTGCTTTTGCCGGCAACTAGTGCCTTGATCCCAGAATGGTGGATACCCATCCCAAAACCTTTCTCCTTTATATAGTAGCTCTGTGCTAACCCTAGATTCCCACCAGCACCAGAATAGGCGAATGCGCCAAGAAATGCGCCAATCGCGATCCCTTCTGGGAGCCAGCGCCACCCCTCTCCTACCCCGACGAGTCCCGCAAACATTGCTGACCAATCGGAACGAGAGGCAATTACGAGAGTGAGTACAAAAATAAATGGTACACCAAGATAGATGAGTGACTTTTGGAATGTCTCCATGGTTTTGTAGAGAGTCTTACCACTACTAATAATTATGCCTGTGAGAATGAGTAAGAAAATAGCGACATATTTTACGGGGAGCGCGGGAATGAGATGTGTGACAATCGAGGCTGCGGCGCTAGAGAAACCAGGGAGTGCCCAGGGAATGGTGGTTGAGATCACGAACCACCAAGGAATAGTCTTGCCCCATCTGCGCCATCCGACAAAAACAGACTCACCTACGGCGAGAGTGTAGCGCATGATCTCGGTGTTGAGAAAAAACTGGAGAGTGATCCCGATTAGCCCACCCCAGATGAGACCTAGGCCGTACTGACTCGTGAGGTATGGCCACATGATAAGCTCGCCACTACCAAGTGCAAGGCCTAGGAGGATGAATGAAGGACCGAGAGTGTTTCTCAACTTGATTGGTTTGGGGAGGTTGGATTTAGATAGTTTTGGCATGAATCAAATATATCACGTCTGAGAAGTTAGTTTTTGAGATTCAAGATATTTTCGGATAAGCACACGATCTTCTGTCATGCGATTAGCTTTGAAGTACATCTCCAAGAAAATTACTTCTGAAATGTCCTGATGATAGGCGTAGATAATGCGGATCCCACTACGACTTCCGCGACCTTTGAGGGATTTGCAGGCGAATTTTTTGATTTTGCAAACATCAATATTGGCTGTACATAAGCCAGCAATTGGAAATGTAGCATGATTGTTGATCTGATGGATATGAAATAACTCGATCACGTTTTTCTTGGCCACTGTGAGATCTTCTGGTAATGAACGAAATTTTTTGCTCAGTTTTTTGAGATTTTTGTCAAAGTTGGGGGTAGTGCGATATCTAATCAGAGTTGTCATATTTTCTAGATGACGTTTCGTGTGTGCGATAAAAAACTGCTTCGTAATCAATAACTCCCTGATTGTCTGCTGTGATCCATGGGACGTCCTGGTGCGAGATGTCTGATAGTTCCTTGGCTGTTTTATCTGCCAACCTACCTAGCTCCCAATCAATATGTTGGAGTTCTTGACCTGAGAGGAGGGAGATATCCTGCTTGAGATCGGGGTTGATAAGAAACTTCTTTTGGTCATATTTGTAGTATTTACTTTTGATAGTTTCGAGCTGCCCTTCTATTTCCATCTTTTTGATTTCTCTGGCAAAAAGTTGAGG
>CAXCDZ010000019.1:0-14130 GCA_963981525.1 uncultured bacterium
TGGAATGCTCACGTGCAGAAATTTTATCAGTCTTTTGGTTTCAAGATGATTGGGAGTAAGCAGTATGAAAACAAAATTGATAATGTATATTTTATATACCCTTGGTAAATACTCCGAATATCAACTTTGATTATCAGTCGAGCGCGTGAGTGTTGACTCCTGTAGTCCAGTCAATTTGCTCATAATTTTTGAGTATTTTTCTGACTTGAACTTTGACCTGATCATACTGATCCTGAGTCTTGCCCTCAAACTTAACAGTGATATATGGACCGTTCTGGGAGGCCCTGACAATAGCCATGGTGCTGTCAGTATCCATACGTACACCTTCTATCTCAGTAAATTGTGCATCTGGCCATTGTTTCTTAAAATCAGCCTTGATCTCGTTATCAATAAGCGTGAATTTGATGTCATCGGCAAGACCAAACTTGATCTCTGGACTGCTAACATAGACGTTGAGGTCAGCCATAGCATCGGAAAGTTTTTGATTTTTGCGCTCAAGATACTGAAGTAATCTGAGTGAGGCATAGGCGCCGTCATCATGACCGTAGAAGTTGTCCATAAAGAAGATATGACCTGATAGTTCTCCGCCAAATGGTGCGCGATGTTCTTTTATGGTTGCCTTGACATATGAGTGGCCAGTTAGACACATGATGGGAATACCACCGGCTTCTTGAATTGCCTCGGTAACTTGACGAGAGCAGAGAGTGTTGTAGACGATTTTTGCACCAGGCATAAAGTCAAGAATATCTTTGGCAAACATTGCGACTACTGAGTCCATATAGAGAATGTCACCATTCTCGTCAACTGCTGACATCCTGTCACCGTCAGTGTCATAGGCAAAGCCGATGTCGGCGCCCTCCTTCTTGACTCTGGCAGACAAACGCTCCAAAACGTGTGTTTCTGTAGGGTCAGGCGTGCCAACAGGAAAATTGCCATCTGGCTTACAGTTTTGCTCGATTACCTCGCAACCGGCATCACGAAAGAGGGGTGGATAGAATACTCCAGATCCTGTTGCGCAACCATCGACGACGATTTTCCATTTCTTGTTTAGGCTGAAGTGTTTGAGGATATCTTCTTTATAAGCCTTGAAAATATCTTGCTCCCTGTTGACTCCCTTAATTTTACTCTCATGAATATTCCCTGCCTCAATTGTTTCTCGTAGCCACTGGATCTCTTCTCCTATCATAGTATCTGAATAGCCAACACCGAATTTGAAACCGTTGTATTCTTTGGGGTTATGTGAAGCTGTAATCATCACGCTGCCTTTGGTGCGGAAGTAGTAGGCCGAGAAATAGACAATTTGACTAAGTGAGAGGCCCAAGTCGATAGTGTTAATCCCACCGTCATTGAGTCCCTTGATAAATATCTTGGCAAATCTCTCACCAGACAAACGATTGTCTCTACCAACTGTAGCTTCTTTGATTTTGCGGTTATATAGGAATGTTGCATATGCCCTACCCAGCGTGTACACGGTGTCATCAGTGAGATCAGTATCGACTACTCCGCGAATGTCATAACCGCGGAACATGTGAGGATTGATTTTATTGACGAGTTTCATTAGTGCCTTTCTGGTTTTGTACTAGAACTTTAGCTTAGCTTCGAAGTAATGATCATGTCAAGTGCCTCTAGATAGGAGAGTTTGGTACGGCCGGTTTTGAGCGCATGGTCATGCTTGGTGAGCTCTGAGTGGATCTGGAGGAGAGTCGACTCATCCCAGTTTCTAGCCTGAGCTATGACCCGCGCGCGAGTCCATGCCTGGAGCTTGGTAGTGTCGCCGGACTTGGCGATAATCAGGTCGCTGACTCGGCGAGCTAGCATGATAAAGATAAATCCCTCGTCAGACTCCTGAGCCGTCTCATGCATGAGAGTAAGGAATGAGTCGCGTGAGTCAGGGAGGAATGAGTCGATGAGTCGCCAGAGGAGGACTGGAGTCTTGGATAACTTAGTAATAGCCTTGGGGAAGAGTTTGAGCTGGGTCTTGGTGAGCTCCTTCTTGTCCCAGAGAATAAGATCCTTGTCTCCCTGATACCCTGCAAGATACGCAAGACAAGTCTTCTGGTCCTTGCCACGAGGACGTGAGAAGAGATACTCGACTAAGACTGCCTCTTTTTGGAATAGATTACTGGTGGCGACTGCTATTTCTAGTTCTGCAGGAGTAATTTTTTTGCCGGCAAGACTCTGGACGAGGATATCTTTTGCTTTTAGCTCTGATGTGAGGGCGTGGAGATGCTGGCGAGAACCGGCTTGATCGTCGCCGTGAAAAATATATGTGCTCATCTTACTTGCGCAGGCTAACTGTGTCCCCTACCCCTAGGTCGTTACTCTTGGCAAAACCTGCAGGGACCTCAAGCACCATGTTGACCATGTCACTTGGGCTGTAGGTGGGTAGGTCGGGGCCATTCTGGACTGGGACATCAGGAGTGATATCGATGACTACGCCGTCCTTGATCCAGATCATATCTAGTGGGAAGCTGAGATCTTTCATCCAGAACATGGGCATGTGCAGCCGGGGGAAAACAAAGAGCATGCCTGCACCAGAAGAGAGAGAGTCGCGACCTCCGAGGCCTTTTCCCCAGAGCTTGTCGGTGTCGGCAACTTCGACCGTGAGCTGGACACTGCCGATGAGGAGGTGTCCCTTGGTAGTTAATCCCAATAGCTTGCGGAAAAAGTTCTCGATCTTGAGCATGATGGTGCTACCCATAAAATTGGCAGTACTTGAGCTAGTAGTATGGTCTAGATTATCTGGAGTAGGCTGAGGAGTTGGTTGACCGGAAACTAGATTGGGTGTCCCGGGAGCTTTTTTGAGATCCTGAATAACGTGACCTGAAGTGGTAAGGGCGCCAGATTCGCCGTACATGGAGAAATCGCGAAACTGCGACCCACCCGAAAGAATAAAGGGAGTGACAGCAGCGACTGAGGGATCGTTTTGCCAGATAGTCCAGGCCTGTTTCCAGTATGACTCCAGCTTGCTAGGGGTGAGCGCGGACTGAGCCCAGCCAGTTTCGGTGATAAAGACTGGTTTGGGAGATAACTTGAGGGTGCTAGTCTCTGTGCGATAATTCACGATACTCTGCCATCCAGTCTTGGTGGGTGAGGCGGCAAAGCCGGGATTGGGATAACTGTGACTAGCCCAGCCATCAAAATAGCTCCAGATAGAGGGATCATGACTCTCCATTGCTTTGAGGTAGTTGGGGGCAGTCATTGAGGTTTCGCTTTCAGGAAGAGCATTATCCAGAGCTGGTCCGAGAAGGAAGAAGCCACTATGCCTCTCCTGGAAGATAGAGCGAGCATTCTTGACAATGCGAGCATATTTGATGGGATCAACCTGACCACCCCACTCTGCTGCTCTGTTAACTTCGTTAAACAAGATAATGTATCTGTTCTCGACTGGCCAGACTAGCTCGTTGAGAAAGTTGGCAAAGTCGACGAGGTCAGTATCCTGCCCAGTGCCCCAGGTACCCCCACTAGGAATCGTGGTGATCCTGATAATCGGGATCAGGTGAAGCTCGCGGGACTGGTCCATAAAAGCCTGCCACTTTTCCTGATCGCGGTCGGTGGGCTGGATCGGAACTGTGACGTAACCCCAGTCACCGCCATTTGTGTTAACAATTTCTGCTGCTCTATCGATCTCGCTTGGATCGAGAATGTGGACGCCTACCTTGTTGTTTGGGACTGAGAGGGGGTCATATATTGCTCCTACTGAAGCAAAAGCACCAAATAGCAAATAGCAAATAGCAAACAAGCCGAAAATCCTAAATCTGTAAGTATTAAACATATTATTTTTTTGTGAGTCCTAGGTGCTGGTATGCCTTATCAGTGACTATTCTACCAGTCTTGGTGCGAGCTAGTAAGCCAGAAGCCATGAGGAATGGCTCGTAGACCTCCTCGATAGTCTCGACATCCTCTGAGAGAGTGCTAGCGATAGTCTGGACGCCGACTGGGCCACCGCGATGGTGCTCGATGATAGTCCTGAGAACGTCACGATCTGAGTCGTCGAGTCCTAGCTCGTCGATTTTGAGCAGGCGAAAGGTTTCTTTGAGTGAGTCCAAGCTAATCACCCCGTCATACTTGATCTCGGCCATGTCGCGGGCGCGGCGCAGAAGACGGTTGGCGATTCTCGGGATCCCACGAGAGCGGATCGCGAGTTGATGGAGAGATTCCTTGCCTAGCTTAACTCCTAGGAGAGTTGCTGAGCGCTTGATAATCTCGCTGATCTCTGCAGTGTTATAGAAACTGAGTTTTTGGATGAGGCCGAATCTAGTCCTAATTGGAGAAGAAAGTGAGCCATACTTGGTGGTGGCGCCAACTAGAGTAAATGGCTTGAGGTCCAGTGAGACTGATCTAGCGGCTGGGCCTTTGCCCAGTATGATGTCGAGCCTGTATTCTTCCATGGCGCTGTAGAGAGTTTCTTCTACAGTCTTATTGAGTCTGTGGATCTCGTCGATGAACAGAACGTCGTTGGACTCTAGATTGGTCAATAGCGAGGCGAGATCCCCTGCCCTGGTGATCGCAGGTCCTGAGGTGATGTGAATGTTACTACCTAGTTCGTGCGCGACGATGTAGGAGAGAGTGGTCTTGCCGAGCCCTGGTGGACCGTAGAGTAAGAGGTGGTCCAGTGGTTCTTTGCGTTTGCTGGCTGCGGTGAGTGCGAGTCCGAGGGTGTCTTTGAGTAGCTCCTGACCCACAAACTCGGCGAGACTCGGGGGGCGGAGAGTGAGGTCAAAGACTGAGTCTTTTTCAGTTGGTTCTGCCTGGAGTGGGTTATCTGTCATGTTATCTACCTAGTGATTGGAGAATAATCTTGATACTCTCTGACTCGGAGAGGCCGGCGAGATCGTGTGACTGGATGGCGCGTGAGATCTCTGAGTTACTAAACTTGAGTGAGGTGAGAGCTTCGTAGATGTGTGCGTGAGTGCGGGTGCTCACCGGATCGTCAATAAGCTCGTTTTTGAGCTCGAGGATGATTTTTTGGGCTGCCTTCTTACCCACTCCTTTGACTGAGGTAAAAAATGAGAGGTCGGAGGTAATAATTGCGTTCTTGACTGAGTCCAGTGGGGCGGACTCGATCACGGAGAGAGCGGTCTTGGGGCCTACACCAGGCACCTTGAGTAACTGGCGGAATATTACCCTGCCTTCGAGCGTCTCAAAGCCAATAAGAGTCTGTTGGTTATTCCCGTCGATTGCTAGGTGGATGTAGAGGGCGAGATTCTGGCCTTCGGATTTGCCACTGAGCCTGAGGCTCGCAATATCATAGCCAATGGAGCCTACCAGCAGGATGATGCCGGTGCTTGTGGTAGTGAGGATGGTGCCTTCTAGGTAGCCGATCATATTCTAATTGTTAGTTCTTGGTTCTTGGTTGTTAGAGTCAAGATAATTAGTAATTATAGTAGTCATACCGACTGCGAGTGCGTCACACTCATCGTCGATGAGTTTAGATGCGTCGATATTCAAGAGTAATCCTACCATACGGATGACGTCAAGCTTACTAGCTCCGCCGTGGCCGGCGACGGCTGATTTGATGGTGTTGGGAGCGAGAGTGTGAACTGGTAGATGGTGCTGATAGCCTACTAGCTCAATGACTCCACGAGCCTCGGCGACTGAGATCGCGGTCTTGACGTTTTTCTGGAATAGTAGTGACTCGATGCCGACGGCGTCAAGATCGTGCTCATCCATGAGTGAGGTAAGGAAGTCGTAGATCTTGGGCAGGTAGACTGAGGAGGGGGGCTTGGGCGGGGACTCCAGACAGCCATGTTTGAGTGCGGTCTGTTTACTTGGATTGCCCTCGACGATTGCCCAGCCGATGCGATGTGTGCCTGGATCTATGCCGAGTACTTTCATACTTTAATACTACGCGGGACACGAAGAAAAGGCAAATTGTTAACTGGAGCGATGGCGGTTGCGGTGCTCGGTGGCGCGGAGTTGGAGTGCGGCGTGGCGGAGAGCTGCTTCTGCGAGTGCGAAGTCACGCTCCTTACCTTTGTCAGCTAGTGCGCTCTGGGCCTCTTGCTCGGCTCGCTTGACTGCAGCTAGATCGATGTCCTCGGCACGTACTGCAGAGTCAGCGAGAATGCTTAACTTGCCGTCCTCTCCTAGCTCGAGAAAACCACCAAAGATCGCAATAACCTGCTCATTCCCCTTTTCATCAAGATAGCGAAGTAGTCCCTCACGGAGCCTGGAGACGAGTGGAATGTGCCCTGGGAGAATCGTGATCTCACCTGAGGTAGTCTCGACCGTGACTTGAGTAGCCTCAACTGTAACGAGTCTAGTTTCTTGAGTAACGATGTCTAATACTAGTTTGTGAGTCATTAGTTCCTAGTTCCTAGTTTATTTTGATTTATCATGCTCGGCAATAACTTGGTCGATTGTGCCTTTCATGTAGAAGTCTCCTTCTGGGATGTGGTCCAGGTCACCTGCGAGAATCATCTGGAATCCCTTGATGGTGTCTTCTACCTTGACATACTCACCTCCGCGACCTGTGAACTGCTCGGCCACAAAGAATGGTTGGGTAAGGAAACGCTGCACCTTACGGGCACGTGCGACTGCGAGTTTGTCCTCGTCAGAGAGCTCGTCAATTCCGAGAATGGCGATGATGTCCTGGAGATCTTTGTAACGTTGCAGAACCTTTTGGACTGCGCGCGCTACGTCGTAGTGATCGTCCCCAATGATGTCGGGTGAGAGCATCTTGGATGAAGAAGTTAGTGGGTCAACTGCGGGATAGAGACCCTGCTCAACGAGAGAACGCTCTAGTGCGATAGTACTGTCCAGATGTGAGAACGTTGTGGCTGGCGCTGGGTCGGTGTAGTCATCAGCCGGGACATAGACTGCTTGGAAACTGGTGATACTACCCTTTTTGGTACTGGTGATGCGTTCTTGGAGTGCGGCCATCTCGGAAGCTAGAGTAGGTTGGTAACCAACAGCACTTGGGATACGACCCAAGAGAGCCGAGACTTCGGATCCAGCTTGTGAGAAGCGGAAGATGTTGTCAATAAAGAGGAGAACGTCCTCGTTCTTCTCGTCTCGGAAGTACTCGGCAAATGTGAGTCCCGTGAGTGCAACGCGGAGCCTGGCTCCTGGCGGCTCGTTCATCTGTCCAAAGACCATGATCGTGTTTTTGATAACTCCTGACTCTTTCATCTCGTGATAGAGGTCGTTACCTTCGCGAGTGCGCTCTCCGACTCCTGCAAAGACTGAGTGACCAGAGTGCTCCTCGGCGATGTTGCGAATAAGCTCTTGCATGATGACTGTCTTGCCGGTACCTGCGCCACCAAAAGCTGCGATCTTGCCTCCTTTGGCAAATGGAGCGATGAGGTCGACGACCTTGATCCCAGTCTCGAGGATAGCTGGAGTGTTTTCCTGTTCGGTAAGAGTGGGGGATGGTTTGTGGATAGGCTGGAGATTGCTCATGTCAACTGGGCCTTTGTTATCAATTGGCTCACCTAGAACGTTAAAGATACGACTGAGTGCGCCCTCTCCTACCGGTACGCTGATTGGGGCACCTGAGTCCTCGACCTTCATCCCACGCTTGAGTCCATCGGTACTACCCATAGCGACGGCACGAACCTGATTATCTCCCAGGAGCTGCTGAACTTCTAGGACGACAGTCTTGCCCTCACCAGCCAAGACGTTGAGTGCGGAGTAGATACCAGGAACCTGACCACTAGAGAACTCGATGTCGACAACGACCGAGACGATTTGGGTGATTTTTCCGATGTTCTTGCTCATATTTACTCCTCTATATTAATGTTAGTTGATTAATCGCTGAGAGCCATTCTCGCGGTAGTTGCGTCTAAGAGCTCTGTAGTAACTGCGCTTTGTCTGGCTTGATTATAGTCTAGTGTGAGGTTTTCGATGAGTTCGTTGGCGTTGTCGGAGGCTGATTTCATGGCAACCATGCGAGCGGAGTGCTCACTAGCTGAGGCCTCTGTGAGAATCTGGAAGATACTCATCTCGACCTGATATGGGACGAGCTCGGCCAGTAGACCGGCAGGAGATGGCTCAAAAGTATATTCGTTGGAGCTAGTTACTCTAACCTCGGAATCCGTGCTGATGGGGAGAATGCGTTTGAGAGTGGGATCGTTCTGGAGAGTGCTGATGAACTTGGGGTAGGCAATGTAGACCTCGTCAACCTCTCCATCTGTAAAGGTCTGGATGGCTAGCTTGGAGATGCTACGAGACTCCTCAAAGGTGACTTTTTCACCTAGGTCGTCAAAACGAGCAGCGAGCTCGACATCTTGCTTGCCAGTGATTGTGGTGCGAGCTTTTTTGTGGACGTGAACGACCTTGAGCTTGACGTGCTTGGACTCCTCACGAGACCAGTCACTAATCCTGCGGAAGAGATTGACGTTGAGACCTCCGCAGAGACCCTTATTGGTACTAACGACGATGACCATGGCATTCTTGGGATTATCAACTTGACGCATGAGTGGGTGCATGGCGCTAGAGCCAGTGGAGGAAATATTCTCGATAATGCTCTCTAGTTTTTCGGAAAATGGTCTGGCGGAAGTGGCTGCGTCTTGGGCTTTTTTCATTTTGCTGGCACTAACCATCTCCATGGCTTTTGTAATCTGGGAGATGTTGCCCGCTGACTTAATACGGCGCTTGATTGCAACGAGACTAGGCATCAGTACTCCCGAGATGAGCTGAGATATCCCGTAATGAAACTGATAGCTTGGTGAGCTCAGTCTTGACTGCGTCAGTGATGGCTTTGTCCTTAGTTAACTGCTTGAGAGCACTGGCCGAAGAGGCATCTGTGAGCTGTGAGAGTACTATTTCTTTCCAGGTTGAGATATTAGGGACTGTGACGTGATCTGCGTGTCCCTCTGTGACTAGCCAGATGAGAACAACCTGATGATAGACGTCAAGTGGCTCGTCCCAACCCTGCTTGAGAATCTCGGTAACACGTGCTCCACGGTCGAGCTGTGCCTTGGTCTTGGGATCTAGATCACTAGAGAACTGAGCAAATGCCGCGAGCTCTCTGTACTGGGCGAGGTCGAGTCGCATCTTACCTGAGACTTGCTTCATTGCTTTGATCTGAGCAGCTCCACCTACACGAGAGACTGAGAGACCAGCGTTAACAGCTGGTTTGAAGCCGGAGTTAAAGAGATCTGCCTCGAGATAAATCTGTCCATCGGTGATACTGATGACATTGGTGGGAATGTAGGCGCTTACGTCGCCGGCCTGGGTCTCGATGATGGGGAGAGCGGTGAGTGAGCCGCCACCATGATCCTTATTGAGTCTGATCGAGCGCTCTAGGAGTCTGGAGTGGAGGTAGAAGACGTCACCAGGATAAGCCTCACGACCAGAAGGACGTTTGAGAAGAAGAGAGAGTTCGCGGTATGCCCAAGCGTGCTTACTAAGATCATCGTAGATGATGAGTGCGTCCTGCCCCTTGGAGGCGTAGTACTCGCCTAGTGCTGTGGCTGCATATGGAGCGAGAAACTGCATGGCTGCAGGATCACTGGCTGTTGCGGCAACGACTGTGGTGTACTCCATGGCACCGTATTTTTCGAGTGTGGCGACAAGCTGGGCAACGAAGGAGCGTTTTTGGCCGATTGCGACGTAGATACACTTGAGGTTTTCTTTGGCCTGATTGATGATGGTGGTGATTGCGATACTACTCTTACCTACTCCACGATCTCCGATGATGAGCTCGCGCTGACCACGACCGACTGGGATCATACTGTCAATTGCGACGATACCTGTCTGGACTGGCTCGCTGACTGATTTGCGGGTGATAACTCCTGGGGCGATGTGTTCGACTGGGAAAATGGCTGCTGGTTTGGGAGCGGGCTTGCCGTCGATAGGCTCACATAGTGCGTTGAGTACCCTACCCTCGAACTCAGGGCCGACTGGAACTGAGAGAACGCGACCCGAGGCGTATGCGGAGTCGCCTTCTTTGAGATGTTGGTACTCACCAAGCATGACGATACCAACGGAGTCAGGAAGAAGGTTGAGTGCAAGGCCCTGCACACCACCAGGGAACTCAACCAACTCTGTCATCATGACGTCGTTGAGGCCAGAGAGATAGGCGACACCGTCTCCAATTGAGACAATGTTACCGGCACTACGAGGCTTCGCAACATCCTTGTATGAGTCGATTTTGTTGAGGAGGTCTTGTGCTGGATTAGAGTTGGTCATAAGTATTTCCTTTATATAACTTGCGCGAGCCTTTCGAGTGAACCTGAGAGAGAGTGGTCGTACTCTACCCCATTGATGGTGAGCTTGAATCCAGCAATAAGCTGCTGATCTATCTTGACTACTAGCTCAGTTCCTTTCCCCACCTGTTTCTCGACAAACTTGGAGATTGTCTTGAGATTAGATGCGCTGAGCTGATTTGCCACGCGCAGTTGAGCCTTTTGTTTTACCATAATTAACCTTTTAAGCTAACTTCTTAACCATAGAGTTGGTAATAGAGGTGATTTCTTTGGCACTCAGTGAGTCGGAGAGGAGCTTCTTGGTGGTTGCGATCGTGAGATCTTTGAGGGAACTAGCCATCTTCTTCTCTTGGTCTTTGAGGCTGGCCTTAGCAGAGTTTACGATACCCTCTGCTTCTTTTTTCGCTTCTGCACGGGCTTTTTTGAGAACCTCTGCTGCTTTGGCTTTTGCGGTCACCTCAGCTGCACTGACTAGCTTGGCTGCTTCGCGCCTAGCTTTGGCAACTGCTTTTTTCTTGGTTTCTTCGAGATCTGACTGGGCCTTGAGGTTGGCCTCGGCAGCTTTGAGTCCGTCGTTGATCTTGAGAGCTCTCTCGTCTAGAACCTTTTGGATTGGTTTGTAGAGGAACTTAGTGAGAACAAAGAAGATGACCCCAAAGTTAACTGCCTGAAACAGGACTTGCATAAAATTGATTTCCATTTGTGTGTGTCCTTTCTTGTTAGACGAACTTTAGGATAAGAGCCACAACTAATGCATAGATTGCGAGCGCTTCGGCAAAGGCGAAGCCAAGAATCATGTTCGTCTGGATCTTGCTGGTTGCTTCTGGGTTGCGGCCAATGGCCTGCATGGCACCCATACCAACTAATCCGATACCGATACCAGGGCCCAAAGCTCCTAGTCCCATGGCAAGACCAACGGCAAGACCGTTAAAATCTGCTGGTGCAGATCCCGCGGCGACTGCCTGGACTGCTTGTTCTGCTACTTGTGCAACTGCTTCTGCTGCCATAATTACCTTCCTTCGGCTAAGCTCAGGACTATTGCCTTTCGGCTAAGTTCAGGCTATAAGCCTTTTTATAATTTGCTATTAATGATCTCCTCCGTCGTGGCTAAGAGTAGCCATATTCATAAAGACGGTAGAGAGCATCATAAAGACCAAGCCCTGGATCACACCAACAAAGAGCTCGAGGGCGTAGAAAGGCATCGGCGCAACAACTGGGATAAGGAAGGTCATGACTGCGATGAGAACCTCACCTGCGAAGATGTTACCAAAGAGACGGAAGGTAAAAGAGATGATCTTAGAGAACTCAGAGACTAGCTCAAGGATGCCGACAAATGCGTTGATGGGATTACTGAAGTTAAAAAACTTTTTGAGGTACTTGAATCCCTGGTACTTAAAGCCATAGTACTGGACCATAAACATGGCGATGAGGGCGAGGGCGAGCGTTGCGTTGATGTCGGCTGTTGGGCCACGGAGAATAGGGATAAATACTTCTTTGCCGTGCATGATGCCGTTAAATCCAATTGAGCCAGCACCAGGTAGGAGACCTGACCAGTTAGCAGGAACGATGTAGATAAAGAAGGTGGCAACAAGTGGAAAAAAGACGCGAGCCTTGGCTGAGCCTGCGATACTCTCGACTAGATTATATAGTCCCTCGATAATAACCTCGAGAAACATCTGAGATCCTTTGAGCTTACCTTTGAGCTTGAATGAGCGGGAGGCAATGATGATGGGGATAAGGATAAGGAGAGTGACTGCCCATGAGGTGACGATGGAGTTGGTGATGGAAATACCAAAAAGATTAAAAAGTGGTTCTGCGCTGATTGAGATATGTAGTGATGACATATGGTTATTTATATTATCCGCTCAAGTAGTTTTCGTCAATAAGTAAAGTTATAGACATAATAAGTAACTCTCATAAATGAGAATGACTAAGTTGTATTATGTGGCAAGAGAGGGGGAAATGCAAGGGATGGATAAGTGGTGCTGTTGCTAGCGATCGAAGATGGCTTGGAAAATGGTACTCAACCTGAGGACGATTTTTTGGAAGAAATTGGGTTGAGTATTATTGGTTAGCGTGTCTTCTGGAGTATCTATTTGATTAACATCACCTTCTTTTAGATCCTGGTTATTGCTGGAGACCTCTATGTCTTCTGGTAGGTACGCGGTGTCTTCTGTGATTGGAGAATTTTGGGCGGTTTCGTTTTTGTAGAAGATAGTCTCTTTGGTGGATCCATCGGGATTAGTCTTAACCTTCATGGCATTACTCCAGTCGCCAGAGCTGCAGTCATCCATTCCCCTAAGTCTGAAGTAGTAAGTAGTATCTGGGTTAAGAGAGTTAATAGTATAGTCTTGTACTCCGTTTCTCCCCAAGGTAGTCCTAACCGCATACTCTTCAGTGGATGAATCTCTTGAGTATGAGATATGAAAAGAACTGGAGTCAGGAAGGGGGGTAAAGCTTAGTTTGGCCGAGTTATCTGTGGTACTAACCTGAAATAGATCGGGGTGAGATCCTGGGGCAAAGTAGTCACAAGATGTGCTAGAACCTCCAGAACCATCATCACTACTAGAATCTGCTGATCCATTATCCGCAACCACTGCCGCCTCTTCCCCAAATAGTACAAAGGTAGAGAAAGCTGTGGTGGTGCAGGTAATAGTTTTTGCAGTGGTGTCGGTGACACAAGAGTCTAGAGCATACCAAGCACTGCCATCCCAACGGTATATAAGGAGAGTGGTTACATCATAGCCAACAATTTGGGCTGCTGTGTAGGTCATGGTGATGGTGATCGCTTCATCAAAGGTAGTAACTTTGGTATTTGAATCTGATAAGGCGTCTAGTTGATATACATGATCACCGATGGCTACTATGTCTGAAGTGGGCGTAGAGGTGGCAAGGAGAACTGTAGCCTTATCTAGTCTCTTGACCTGAAAATCAGCGTCGGCAGCAGAGAAATCAACAGGAACAGTTAGCTTGACTACTGAGGCTCCACTTTCTTGAAGATCCACTTCTCCCCCACTAGCTTTGGTAACGGTACTAGCTGTTTCTGTTTGTACAGTAGATGTACCAACGCAGCCGGTGGTGGTAAAGGTATTGTCGGCTCCAGTTAGGGTGTTATCAACCACATCTTTGGAGAGAACTCGGTAGTGATAGGTGATACAAGATTCTAGGCCAGTAATACTATCTGAGTGGCTAGTGACTCTAGGAGAGGTATTGATCTCTGTAGTGGTAGATCCATAGCCAGTGGTCAAACCGTACTCTAATTGGGTAGAGGAAACCTCATCGGTAGTCCAGGTAATGGTGGCTCCATCAGTCGTGGGAGTATCATCTTCTGCTATGGTAATGACTGGGGCTGAGGCATCGTAGGAAAAGTCGGTAGTAGAAGAGCTGGTAGTGTTGTTAGCTGCATCAGTGGAGCGAGACTGGAGAGTATAGTCTCCGTCAGTTGTGGGAGAGAAAAGATATTCCCAGGTGGTGGTGCCGGTTGCTGCTAACCAAACTTGAGAGAGTGAATCAAAAAGGCTTCCTGACCAGTAGTTAGCACCGTTGTAGATAGAGACTGCCACACTACTAACTGATGAGATAACGTCACTAGCTGTACCCTCGATCTTAGCTGGAATGTTGGCTGCACGATAGGTAGTTAGAGTATGAGTAGTGATATTAACTAGCGGATTACTGTTGTCCCATTTGTATGCTCCGTTCCAGGTAGTTATGTTACCCGCATTGTCACTAGCACATAGATAAAGAATATGACTCCCTTCAGTTAAGGTGCTGGTGAGATTGGCTGTAGCGGTGGTCACAGTCCCAGCAGAACAATCTGCTCCTAGATCATTGGAGTCCCAGACATATCTGATCTCATTCATTCCTGATGTTGCATCAGTTGGAGTAGAGACAGTGACTGTTGGTTTGGCATTCGTCCAGCTGGCAGATGATCCTGTAGCTGATAGAGTTGTTGGGGCAGCAGCATCAATAGTGTAGC
>CAXCDZ010000020.1:0-13067 GCA_963981525.1 uncultured bacterium
GAGAGTCATTGTTGACTCGCCACTTTAATAATACACCAGTTAACGGAGATGTCAGTAGCGGCAGGACTGTCGACCGCGACAGTGAAGCTGCGGGTGCACGGAGTGAGAACGACCGAGACATCGGGGGGAGGGGGTGGGCAAGTTTCTTTGGCCTTCACGAATACTACCTTGTTGTCGGTGTTGGTAGTGGGGGTCAGGTAGACCAGGGTGTTGTCACTGACGTATTCGCTCTCGATAATGAGTTCTGTGTTGGGGGAGACTAGAGTAGCCTCACCTGCTGTGGCGTTGCTGGTGCTACTGATTCCTAATGCCTGGGCGAGAGCGGAGGTGCTGGCGGATTCTGTGGCATCGGAGGGTGCGGCGATTGTGATGAGTCTTGTGGAGAGATCGCGGAAAGAGGCTGAGCCGGAGGCGTCGATGGTGGCGACTGCCTCACCTGATTCGTTGTAGACGGCGAGTAATTGACCAAGTTGGCTAGAAGGGGTGGCTGGTGGAGTGCCGAGTTCTAGTGAGCCAAGTTGAGCTGATTGTGCGAGAATCTTGCCAGATACTGTGAGATCTCCGTTGATTGCGACCTGACCACTGGAATCGACAATAAGAGTGTTGTTGGCAAGATTAACAAGACCGCCAGTTGGTTGGAGAGCTAGGGTGTTAGATTTGCTGGTAATGGAGTCGGTGTAGAAGTAGCCAGTGATATCGAGGTTGGTGATAACGGCTTGTCCGATGACGGCGAGGTAGTCGTTGATAAAGACCATGTCGGCGTCAAGGGAGGCGAGAGTGGCGGAGTCGGTCCCAGTTGAGTAGTTCTCTTCGTTCTCACTCAACGGGATAGAGCTTGCTGAGAAGGTGGCTTCGGGTGGGGTAGAGATGTCTTGGGCGGTAGTATCAGTTAAATCAGCGAGGCGAGCTTTGATACGGTCGGTGATGGTTTCCAAGTCGTCGTCGGATAGTTCGGTGGTGGAGCCAGCAGAAAGGGAGGCGATTTTGGCATCAAGCCCTTCTATAGAGTTGGCGGTAATTGAGTTTGCGATGATGTTGTTAGCTCTAAGTGTATCGACATCTAATTCTTCTAATCGTGCAATGCGAGCACTGATGGAGCTCGCCTGGATCTCACCATCGATGGTGAGGGTGGGGAGGGAGGGATCTCCAGGTGTGATAATGGTGTTGGCGGCAATGATGAGAGGCTGGGTTGAGTCGAGAGGGGAGATGAGATTGGTCTCTAGGGAGGTGATCTGAGCTATGGTGGTGGTGATGGAGTGGAATATCTCGGCAAAGGGATTGGTGGTGGGAGCTTCTGGGGGCTGAGAGCTAGTGTCCCAGTTCGTCTGGCCTTCGAGAATGAAACCAAGAGCATCACTACCATCTCTAGTATTGGCCCAGGTTTCTGCGTCAAATCTAGGGGCAGTTAGGCGGTATGAGATGGTGGACGGGGCGGATGAGTAGATCTGAATGAGACCAGATTCTGGGACTAGTTCGTACCAGGTGCGAGTGTTGGAGTTGGCAGAGAGGAGGACAACTAGTTCATCGAACTGTTCGTGCAGATTGGTGACTTCGCGGAAGAGCCATAGGTCTGATCCTTGAGGAGCCGAGGCGAGATCGATGGCTGCGCGATAGCCATATCCTGGAATGTGCTCTGTAGTCTGGACTGATCCTGTGGTCTCTTCTTTTACCCCTGTCATACCTGAGAGGTATGTGGCGAATTTGTCACCGTTAATAGTGTAGGGGGGGTCGATGGTGCCAGCGTCGAGTTTGCCTGTACCTGAGCTACCAATCACTACTGTGCCAGTGCCTGCGTCGATTGTGATGTTGCCGTTGGTGCCGTTGCTGGTGATGCTAAAGGCGCCATTACTAATCATGTTGCCGTCGACGATGAGGGAGGTTCCGGTTGCGGCGGGGTCTAGGTAGTAGGTGGCGGAGGCGGTGTCAACGAAGCGCTGGGCACCTACGTCTCCAACTACTTCTAGTTCTTCGCCAGGTGCGGTGGTGCCGATGCCGACGTTGCCACCAGCATTGAAGATGACGTCTCCGCCAGTGATGCCAGGGAACTTGACTAGAGCAGAGCTAGTGGCAGTGCTGCCAATCAGGACGTCCCAGGTATTATTGAGTTGGGAGATGGCACCTGTATTTTCTTGCCACATGCCAGCTGCTCCTCCCCCACCAATGTTACCCCAGGCACCTCCACTGTTTTTGTATTGGATCGTGCCTGAGTTGTCACGGAAGCCGTAACCAGACGTACCCTCGGTAGCTCCCCAGTTGATGTAGGAATCGGCGAGTAAACCAATGTTACCTGAGTTGTGGATGGTCATGGCAGTTGTGAGTCCCGTATCACCTCCAACACTGGTGCGGAAGGTGAATTCGTTTCCGTTGAGAGCATTGATTGAGCTCGGGGAGAGACCATCAAAGCTAAGTACCCCTGAGACGCTGGCATCACCTGCGACTGAGAGGTCAAGAAGGTTGCCTAGTGAGTCACCAGCGAGAGAGATAAAGTTGCTGGCCGCGTTGATGGTGATGTCGCCACTATCGTTACTAATGGTACTGGTGGAGCCACCGATCTCGAGCTTGCTACTGGGATCCTGGACGCCGATACCGACGTTGCCGTCACTTGCTACAACGAAGCGAGTCTCGCCGGAGCTACTGGCGGCAAAGATGTCACCTGTGCCTGATTGGTCGACGATAAGTGAAGCCATGCTGGTGTTGCCACTAATACTGGCAGTGGGGATGGTACCGAGGGTTGATCTTATGTCGAGAGTGGCAAGAGGGGAGCCAGTGCCGATCCCGATTCTGCTAGTTGAGCCATTGAGGAAAAGTAGGTTGCTATTAATGTTCCAAGTATTACTCCCGAGTGTGGTGGCGAGCTCTGAGCCGGCGAAGGTGAAGTCAATGTCATTGTCGTTGCCGAAGGTGAGTGGGGCGGAATCTGCGAGGTATAGTCCTGCGATCTTGTTGGCACCCGCTGAGGCGGAGTTGCCGAGAGTCTCCCCGGAAGTGGGGTAGACATAGGTGCCTCCATCGGTGAAGAGGCCGCCTCCCAAGGTGGAGAAGTCAGTGACACAGTTGGTCTCGCCATCACCTGTGCAGAACTTGGTGGCTTCGACTGTGCCGTCGGAGACGGCGGTACCGAAGGTTGAGATGCCAGAGCTGACGTAGAGATCGTTGACGATAGAGACGGCAGCACTAGCAGCGCTAGTGAGGGTGAGATTGCCCCCGACATCTTCGATAGTGTGGGCGACACTGTCAATCATGCTGATGATACCTGAGCTATTGATGTCAAAGGTTGAGAAGTCGATGAGTGATCCTGCTCCACCGGTGAGGGAGAGAAGGCCAGTTGCGGTAACTACCGTGTCGTCGGCTGAGGTGAGGGTAACGTCACCATTGGATGCACCTGCGGCGTTGAGAATGATGCCGCCATCAGCAGTGTTGATGTTGATTGCGTCACCTGCGACTGTGCCAGAGGCTGTGAGGTCGATCTGGTTGGCAGCGGCCTCGTTGGCGTTGATGTTGACACTGGCGGCATCGGCACTTAGCGTGAGGTCGCCGGCTGTGGTGTTCCAGGTACTAGCGGCGTTGCCGGTGATGTTGAGGGCGGTAGCGTCGGCTGATCTAATAGTGGGGGTACCACTGTTGATATTGGTAAAGGCGATCTTTGCACTACTGGTTGCGGTACCACCGATGAGAAGATCCCAGGTGGAGTTGTTGGGAGAGATGGCTCCTAAGGATTCTTGCCAGGATCCGGCTGCGCCTCCACCACCACAACTTTGCCACTCAAAGTCACCAGTTGTTACCTCATAGGTCAGACACTCTTCGTCACTCGCAGTGTCCACGGCTTTGAGGTGAGACTCCAAAATTTTGTCAGCACCAATTACGGTTGCACCACTACCATTGATTGTGATGTCGCCAGTTACGGTAGTGGGGTTATAGCTGGTCCCATCTGCAATCAGGAGCATGCCAGCGGTGTTGGTGGTCATGAAGAGGTCATCACCGGTGATTGTGAGGTCGCCTGAGACTGTGGTCATGGGGGAGGTGAGAGCGAGAGTACCATCAGTGTCATTGTCGATCTTTTCGCCGTTGGCAAAGGTGATGTCACCACCTGCGCCGGTGTTAAAGGTGAGTCCTGTTGTTCCTTGAACTACTAGATTGCCAGTGAAAGTGCCGGTACCTGTCGTATAGGTCTGAGTATTGTTACCAAAGCCAATCGTGGTATCGGTACCGGCTGAAGCGTCATATGTCCAGGTGATCCCGGCTCCAGCGCCAAAGGTGGTGGTACCAATCTCGGTGGTGTCAAGGTTGAGAGTGATAGTGTCAGTGGTACTATCTATAGTATCGATTCCGTTGGTGCCTCCCAGGATGGAGAGAGTGTTGCTGTCGGTGATGGCCTGGCCTCCACCTGTGTCACCAGCTGCGGTGAAGCTGGTTATACCGCCAGCACCACAACTTTGCCACTCAAAGTCACCAGTTGTTACCTCATAGGTCAGACACTCTTCGTCACTCGCAGTGTCCACGGCTTTGAGGTGAGACTCCAAAATTTTGTCAGCACCAATTACGGTTGCACCACTACCATTGATTGTGATATCGCCACTAATGGCCGTGGGGTTATAGTTGGTGCCGTCAGCTACTAGCAACATTCCGGCTGTGTTGGTGGTCATGAAGAGGTCATCACCGGTGATTGTGAGGTCGCCTGCGAGAGTAGTGTCGCCGTCGTCGGCTACCGAGAATTTGCTGGTGGGGGATGAGCCGGAGAGGAGGTCGAGGAGTAGATATCCAGTATTGCTGTTGGCTACCGTGCCGGTGAGCAAGGAGCCTGTGGTGAGCTGGGCGTTAGTAACGTTAAAGAAGTTGGTGGAGGTGGTGTTGCCGGTGACGTTGACCTGGCCTGTGCCGTCGGGGGCGATAGAGATGTTGCCAGAGCTACCTGTCGTGGTGGTGAGGGAGAGAGCGGGGGCGCTGATAGCGAAGGTGCCGCTTACTGCGGTCATGCGAGGAGACTGCTCACCGATGATGATCTCGCCGTAGCTGTTCATGGGTACTATGGAGTTAGCGATAGCTGACATGGTGGAGCTGAGGGGGATGCCCTGTAAGGTCTCGGAGTTGAGTGCGTAGGCGACGGTGGCGATCTGTTGGCGGGGAGTGAGAGTCTCTGCTCCGACTGTGACTTCGAGCCAGACATCTGCGTTCTCGGAGAAGACGTCGGAGCCGATCCCTGATCCGCAACTTGAGCCGATCTGGGTAGAGAAGACGCCATCAGTGTCGGGCGTGATGGCGCAGGTGCCGGTACTATATAGCTCTGATCCGACTGTGGAGGCGTCGAAGAGTTTGAAGACTAGATTGGTGCTACTAGTAATGGGGGTACCACCACTATCTTCTAGGCGACCCTGGAAGGAGAGCTGCCTGTTGGGACCTACTGGAGTTGAAGGGTAGGCTTGGGATAATAGTACCTGGTCACGGGAGAAGGCTTGAAAGCCAAAGTACCCGAGTGAGAGGATAAGGAGAGTGATGAGACCGAGGGAGAGGTAAGATTTGAAATGAAAACCCTTTAGGGACGCACCCTCCAGCTTTGCTGTCCCGACTTGGCCTTTGGCCAGGTCTCCTGTTAGGGAGCGTCCCTTAAAACCCAAGGACAGTCCTTTTAGCTTCTTATCGGGTGTAAGATCTGAACCATAGCTATCAAGATACCAAGCTTGGAATCGATTGATGGAGGCCTGTTTGCGGGTGCGTGTGGAAGCTGGGTAGTCAGTTGAATTGGCTAGATATTTCAGATACTTATTGATGTTCTTTTGGGTTAGCAGTTCCTTACCTGTTCTGCTAACCCCTTGATCATGTACCCATGTGATATAGCGAGAAATATCTGACTTATAAGACTTAATCGTGCTAGGGGATAGGTGTTGTAGTGTGAGGTAGTTAGTAAAGTGTTTGATATACTTCCAGTGAGCCGGCGTGTCGGCGTGTCGGTGTGTCGGTGTGTCGGTGTGTCGGCGTGTCGGTGAAAGAGATGAGGTGGGGTTACCCAGGTTATACATCGAGTTGATAATTTTGCCGAGCTGACGTAGTGAGGCGGTGGTCCTACGCATCATCGAGGGGGAGATCTCCTGTTTCTTAAGATACTCGAGGTAATTGTGGTAGATTTTGGGGTCTGAGAGCTTGGAGGGAGTGAGCTTACTCTTGGGTAGCCAAGAGAGGAATCTCTTGATGTCTGCCAGGTAGAGCTTGCGGGAGGTGAGGGAGAGCTTTTGGCTGATCAAGGCGATCTTGCAGTGGGAGAGGAGAGTGGTTATGGAGTTGGTGGGCAGTGTGGTCATATACTTCGGTGTACTCAGTACAGGTCTGGTAGTTATACTTTGTTATACGGTCTTATACCAATATAATGAAGAGTTGTATGAGTTGTCAATAGCCTGGTTGTAGATATATTACCGCAATGCTATGCGGAGATGTTTTCATGCGCTAACACTGTCTGGTTTTTCACTTTTGGGTTGTTGAGAGAGAAATATTGAGTTTTTATCTATATATGCGCGCCCGCGCATACTGGGGTTCCATTCTTTTGCTCCTCCAAAAGAACCGAACCGAAGAAGATGTTTCTTAACGTTTGCGGCTTGCGGGACCTTGGGCGGCTCTGACTCGTGAATTAGGATTGCTAGGTGACTGAAGCACTGATCTACTGACAAACTGATATGCCGATATGCCGATATGCTGAACTAGTCGATAATTAGGGTGATGGGGGAGTGGTATCTCGAGATAGAGAGGATGTGTAGGCTCGTCTTGGTACGTATGGTGAGCGTTGAGTACCTGTTGAGCTTGCGTATGTAGAGTTTGCCTTTGTCAGATGTATCTAGAGGGTAGCGAAAGGGAGCGCGGTGGGTGAGGAATGCGGGAGTGTGGAGGTGATGGGAGCTAGGAGGAGAGTCGGGAATGCTGTGGTAGATGGTGGCGAGTTTGAGTGGGGTGCCCTGAGGGTTGATAAGAATGAGGTTGTAACGCCTTTTCTTGAGTAAGATTAGCAACAGAAGTAGTGCTAGTGCTATCAGAGTAAATATGATGATTGCGATGCCGGGTCTGGTGCTGATCCTGGCCACTGTGGCAGGGAGATGGGCGAGTGTGGAGGGGAGATCCTTGAGTGCAGGAGGAATGAGAAGTGTAATGGGAGGTGTGATCCCCGGGATGGGAAGAGTGAGGGTGGGCATAGTGACAGATAGATCAAAGGGTGGAAGTGTGGTGGTGAGAAGGACATGATCAAAGGCTAGAGCTTGAACTGTGTAGAGCCCTGAGTCTAGATGAGAGTAGAGGTTGAGAGTGGATATAGTTGACGAGGTGGTGCCCGAAGTTTGAGTAACCAGTGAGCCATCAGAATCATAGAAAAGAAGTTGGATTGTTGTGCGTGGTTCTGTCTCAATTGTAAAATAGATATCTTTGGGCCCTGTGACCTCAAAGGTTAGGTCATCTGAAACAGAAGATGGGTTGGCGGAGTCGAGCGTGAGATCGTGGTGAGTGTCGACACTAGTGATGACGAAGTTGGGCGGGGCAGTATCGATCTCTAAGTCCCATGTGGTTGAGTTGCTGTAGTCCCCTGCGAGGTCATAAGCGCGTACTAGCCAAGTGTAATGACCATCACTGAGTGCAGTGGTCGGAATGAGGCGAACCTCACTGTCTACGACGGTACTAGTGTAGTTGTTGTCGGCGGAGTTACCAGTGTTACTGATACCGAGATAGGTTGCGACTCCATTGAGGTAGAGATCGTAGTAGATGGTGTTGCCATCAGGGTCTGTGCTACGACGCCAGACTAGCTCTGGGTGAGGATCGGCGGTAGCTGAGCCATCTGTTGGGCGTATTAAGATGGGGGAGGTGGGCGCCTGGTTGTCGTCTGAGGCTGGTGCAGCGGGGATGGTGGCTGTGACTTGACCTGATTCGGTAGCTATCTCGGCGGCATGCGTTATAGGCGCAAATTTCAAATTCAAAATAACAAATGACAAACAAGCTCCAAGCACCAATAATACAGATAAAATTCTAAACGTTTTGGACATGAGATTAGTATAGCAGGGCTATTTGGCAACAGCATTTTTTGTATGAGCATGTGCAAAATCACCTACTCATACTGTTTTTGATGTTGTCAGTTGAGAGATATGTTGATTAATGTCAAGTTGACTGTGGGTTGGTATCATTATTGGTTGCAAATGATACTAATAATGTGTAATAATGATACTAATATGAAAACAATTAACACCCGACAAAAGAGAATATTGAAATTGATTGAAAAGTCTGTAGGTTCAGTTAATTTTGGCGCGGTTGAGTCGGCAATATCAGGTGTCTCCAAAACTACTCTCAAGAGAGATTTGAAACTTCTAAAGCAACAAAGGTTAATCAAGAAATCTGGTTCTACACGTGACGCTACTTACTCACTGCATGAATCTTATCTATTATTCCGGGAATATGATCGTAAGCGATATTACTCTGCTGATAAACAGCAAGGTCCGACCTTGTCGTTTGGGGGTGTGAAGAAGTTTAACCCAGATATTTTTCTAGCTTTGGAGACTGAGTTGTTTACTGAGAGGGAGATCAAGTCGCTTGAGTCATTGAATGAGCAGTACCAGGCTAATATTGGTAAGCTAGAGGAGTTTTACAAAAAACGAGAGTATGAACGATTGTCGATTGAGTTCTCCTGGAAAAGTAGTCATATCGAGGGGAATACGTATAGTTATCTCGAGACGGAGTATTTGCTAAAGGAGAACAAGGAGCCGGCGGGTCATACTGCAGAGGAGAAGCAGATGATCCTGAATCACAAGCAAACGATAGATGATCTCCTGCGTAATCCAGAGAAGTATATAGAGTTGTCAAAATCAAATATATTGGACACGCACTACTCTTTGGTAAAAAATCTCGAGATCCCCAGTGGATTGCGCCAGAGGCCGGTTAGGATCGGTGGTTCTAGTTATATTCCCCCTAATGGGGTTGTGGAGATTGAAAATTGGTTGTTGAAAATGGTTGAGTTGATAAATAGCAAGCAGTCAGTGTATGAGAAGGCTTTGTTGTCGCTTTTGTTAGTTGCCTATATCCAGCCGTTTGCGGATGGGAACAAAAGAACTAGTCGAATGATCTGCAACGGGATCTTATTAGCGCATGGACACTGTCCTTTGAGTTTGCGTGATCTGGATGAGCTCAGGTACAAGGAGGCGATGGTGTTGTTTTATGAACAGAATAGCCTTGTTTTACTAAAAGAAATCTTTGTGGAGCAGTATCGGTATGTGGTGGAGAATTATTTTTTGGTGTAAGAGTTATTTGTTCTCTAGCTCGGCAATGCGGCGTTGGAGTGAGTCGATCTCATCATCCCTACCGTCGGCGCGGTGGAGGAGGTGTCTCTTGATCGAGACTGTGAAGCCGACAACAACGAGAATCAGGATGATGACGGCGAGAATGATGCGGTAGGGCATGATCCAGAAGTAGATGGTGCGATCTGCGAGGAGTCCTGGACCATAACTAGCGTTTAGGGTGGCGGTGTAACGTCCGAGTCCCCAGGTGGTGTCCCAGGTGCCAGTGACGGTACGTGACGTGTAGGGGAAGATGTTGAGCTCGTCTAGTGTGAAAGATTCGAGTTTGCGACCTAGCATATCATGGATGGTAATGCTGGTTGCGGGGCGAATGTGGGTGTCAGACTGGTTCTCTATGACTGCTGAGAACTCGATGGGGCCATACTCGCTGATGAGGTTATGGGTGGTGAAGTCTTTGATGAGTGCGTCATAGGTGATGTCGCCATTAACTGTGATGCCAAAGAGCGAGCCGACTTGGGCGGTGAGCTTTGATAATGTGCCTGCACCGACGTCATCTGTAACTGACTCAAAGAAAATGCCAGCATAGTGACCACCGGGGAGTGCATCCTCAGGGACAGTGATGAGGGCGATGATTTGCTGGGTTTCTTTGGGCGCAAGAGTAATCTCGTCGCGGTCAAGTGTGAACCAGGGAGAGGCGAGGTATCGACCGGAGGCGGTGTCATTGACCTGAACGGGAGTGCCGGCGTCATCAGTCACAATAAAATCAGTGACAACTGCCTGGAGAGTGATGGAGGAGTCCTCTGAGTTATTGGTGATCTTGACTGTTTTTTGGAGGGTTTCGCCTGGATCAACAGTGGCGTCGTAGCGTGGGGGACTCACAACCAGTGAGACTTGGGCTCTTGCTGGTTGTGCAGTATGCAGTATGCAGTATGCAGTTAGCAGGAAAGAAAAAACCTGAAGACTGATCACTGATAACTGATTTCTGGATGTGGGCAGTTTCATGGATTAGAAGGTTCCTGTGGCAGTGTAAGTAACTTGATTCTCATAATCACCGGCTTGTTGGGTCGCGCCTACTGAGAGGCGATAGCAGACATAGGCGTTCTCAGAATTGGCGACTGTGGTGCTACTAAAGAGGCTGGCAGGGGAGTCACTGGCAGCGATGTTGGCAAACTGGCGAGCACAGAATGTGCCGGTACAGTTGCCAGTGGCGGTAGTGTACTCAAAGTTGATGGCAGCAGCGTCAACGTTCTCCAAAGAGTAGCCAAAGCCGTTGTTAGTGGCGGTGCCCCATTCGTCACTAACTGAGTCGCTTGCTAGAGTGTTGTCTCCCGGAGTGTCTGCGATAGCGGGGGAGGTTGCACCTCCGAGTCCGAGTTCATCATCTTCTGAGGCTGTGACAACGTATCCTCCTGAGGCGTTGGTCGAGACTGTAAGGTTATGAGAGAGGTCTTTGAAGGTATTGAGAGTCATGCTACCAAAAGGAACAGCGAGGGGGGCGTTGGTGCCTGTGGCGGTGCTAATGTCGGGGGTCGCACCGCAAGTGCTCGTGCCCGTGCCTACTCCTGCAATCGTAAAGGTGATGGTGGGGTCGACGGTAGCAGAGACGCGGACGGCCTCTATGAGAGCGATCTTGCCTGTAGTCTGGTCAATTGGGGTGGCGACGTTGGGGTCTGTGCTGGCGGCGAAGTTTTTGACTATGAAGGAGTATGTATCTGCTGTGGCCTCGGTGTGTGCAGAAGCTTCTCCTGGTGCGATCAGGGAGTTGGTGCCAGTTGTGTTACCGATTGTGAAGCTAATGGAGGTACCGATACCACCATTTCCTGAGTAGTGAGCCTCGAAACAGTGATAGTTGGCTGGGGCAGTGCAGCCGGTATTGCCAGAGTAGGTGGCGACTCCTGTGACAAAGTCATAGTTGCCGGTGTCTGTGGCGACTACGTCGATCGAGCCGGTGTCAAAGTCAAAGCCCCCGTCGTCTATGTTGCCGTCGGCAGGGGTGGTGGCGTCTGCGGGGATAAGAACCTGGAAGAATCCGTCAGCTACGGCTGAGGAAGTGTCAAAGGTAACGACGTGCTGGGGTTTCATCTCTAGATAGATGGGGTCACCATCATCTGCGTCGCCTGAGACGATGACAGGAGTAACCGTGAATTCGTCTGCATCTATGATGCCCACGACTGTGTAGCTATTAGAGTTAATAAGAATGCTGTCTCCGGCATGGAGGTTGGCGGTGCTGGTGGAGTTGAGGGGGGCAGCGGGGGCAGCCTGGATCTGTACATTACTCGCTCCTTCGGCTGTGCCATCAGCTTCTACTCTAGCTCCCCAAGATAGGCGAGATGTCTGGAGGGTGTCCTTGACACTAGTAAGGTTGGCGGAGTTGAGTGTAGCAGGGGAGAAAAGCGAGGCGAATGCGGTGATAGTAATGGTTGCAAAAATTACGTGTTTTTTCATATATATATATATTTGTAGAGGTATTTTTAATCTGTGTCAATAGGGATTATGTGTATATATATAAATGTGTTTGGAGCTAGTTTATATTTGTACCTGATCTTCTCTTGGCTGAGAGTAGCAGAGTGGTTGTAGTGATTGCTATCAATATGGTTGTTATGAGTGCACGGATGGGGAGGAGCCAGACAGTCTTTGTGACCTGTGTGATCTGGGAACCACCGGGTGAATGGATCGTGAGCTCAAACTGGTGGGGACCAAAAGAGTACCAAGTTGGACGATAGATTAGTGACTCTGAGAGTGTAGTAATAGTGCGAGAGGAGTGTGCGAGGACTAGATTGGGTGATATTGTGATCTCTTCCGATATGTTTTGATTGGTTTTATAGATTATGAGTGTTCCTGTTGGTCTGATCATGATGTCGGAGGAGTTGGTGATGGTTGCCGGGACTGGGAGGGGGAGAGCGGAGTCGTGGAGAATCGGGAGGTCAAAGCCATCTACTCTCAGTTTGATTGGGAGTGCCCCATCTGGTGTGAGAGTGAGGAGGATGAGGCTGGAGATACCGGGAATGGAAGTTGAAGAGCTATTTTGATTGAGGGTGGGAGTGATAACGAGCGCGAAGTAAACGTCCTGAGAGACGTCGGTTGAGGCACCCTCTATGCTAAGAACGAGCTGAGTGGAGTCGTGGGCGCTGAGTGTGAAGGGTGTTCCTAGTTCGCGATCTGCGTTGGCGAGAGTGATGACGAGAGGGATTGTGGTGGGGTCAATAGGGGTGGGATCGATGATGGAGTGTCCATCGGAGTCGGTTGGAGTAATAGTGTGAATATTGGCGACAAACTGAGTACTTTCCCCCTGGTTGGTGAGTTGAAAACTCTGAACAATATTCTTGTTCGGAGCAAGCAATACTTCGACCACGGGAGGGCTGATTGCTAAGCCAACGTTTTGTGCCAAAACGGGTTTGGCAGTATGCAGGGTACAGTATGCAGTAAGCAGTATGAGGGTGAGAGTGAATAGTTTTTTCATATTAATAAGTTGGAGTTGCGATATAAATAATCGAGGTTGTGTAGTCGCCGGCAGCTTGTGAGGGGCCAACGTTGGCTTGGTAGGTAATGGTTGCGGTGCGATCCTGACCAGCTGCGGTGCTAGTGAGGATGATCTCTGGCGAGTCTCCGAGGGAGAGGTCGGGAAAGGGGCGGAAATATGTGGAGTCAGTGAAGTCGGAGTCGATGTCGTCACCAGTTGCGTTGTAGCCAAAGCCGAGGGCAGTAGTAGAAGTCCATACTCCTGCTGTGCTCTGGGTACATGAACCTGAGTTGCAGCCAGTGTCAGGGATGTAGTTAGTGCCATTTTTGAGTCGGGTGGTCTCGTATCCTGTGACT
>CAXCDZ010000021.1:0-12634 GCA_963981525.1 uncultured bacterium
ACCTGCACAGACGCTATTCGTGGTGACGTCACCACGAATAGCGTCTGTGCAGGTAGTAGTGCCAGAACTAGGAACTTTGAGCCTGAGAACATGAGCCTCACCACTGGCAACTCTCTTCTTGCTTTCCGCTGGATCTAGATTGCGACAAAGCCTGTCATATCTAGGGAGTTCTTTGTTTTTTTGTTGGGCTAATCTGACTTCTGCAAGGCGCTCACGTGTGCAGAAACAGTGATAGGCATGACCACTCGCAAGAAGTGCCTCGGCATGTTCCTGATAGATTGGGAGTCTCTCAGACTGGGTGTAGGGCTTGTGAGGGCCACCGATGTCTGGACCTTCGTCATGCTCGATCCCGAGCCATTTGAGTCCCTCTAGAACGATCTCGACCGCCCCTTCGACGTAGCGCTCACGATCAGTGTCTTCGATGCGGATCACAAACTTGCCACCATTTTTTTTGGCGAGGGCGTAGTTACGCATGGCAGTGTAAGCTGTGCCGAGATGGGCAATACCAGTTGGGGAGGGAGCAATACGTGTGCGAATCATGAGGGAATTATAACACCCTAAAGGGCCTGACCTTTTTGGGCTGCTTTTCAGGCTTGATGCCTTGAATCCTGTAAGGTCAGGCCCTCTGACGGCACGTTGTTTGCAACACTCGGAATTGCAGTCTGAATACCGTATACTGATATATATGAGTAATTTAGGAGAGACAGCGGTTGTTGCGCGCAAAGTGATTATGTATGGAGGAATCAGTCTTGTTGTGCTGATGATTGGGCGAGTGATCCTGACTGGGGCATATAGCTACTGGAGAGCACTTAATCCCCCTCCCCCACCGCCTCCAGATATTTTATGGGGCAAGTTGCCCAAACTAACTTTCCCACAAATTGCTCAACCAGAGATTACATATCGACTAGAGACCAAAACTGGGGGACTACCCAGACTAGAGGATGAACAGTACTCGGTGTTTTTTATGCCGATCAAGAAACCTAGTCTCTTGGCATATGACCAGGCAAAAGAAATCGCGGAAAAACTGGATTATATCCAGACTCCAAAACAACTATCGGCGACTGAGTATCGCTGGGACAAGTCAGATCCACTACCATCATCTCTAACGATTGATATCATCACGGGACAGTTTACCCTCGACATGGATTGGCAGGATGACCCAACATACGCGACACCTACCCAGTACTTCCAGGGAGAGCAGGCTGTAGACCAAGTCTTTAATCTTCTCTCAAGAGTGGATCTCTTACCTGATGACATCAAGGCTGGTGAGAACACAATCACTCCACTAAAGGGAGAAGGTGGTAAGTTAGTGCCGGCCGTGGCACTGGCGCAGGCTCATTTTGTACAAGTTGATCTGTCCCGAAGTGCAGTGGAGGAGACTCCAGTTGTGGCGGCCCGTACAGATAAGGGGCTGATCACGACAGTGCTGGCGCTACAACGAGACTCGGATAAGCAGTTTGTGCAGTTGGAGTATAACTATTTCCCAGTAGAGCTGGAGACCAAGTCAGTCTACCCGATCATCGCAGTGTCTGACGCATGGCAGAGAATGCAGTCGGGAGAGGGATATGTTGCGAATGTTGATTCCGGGACAACTGATGTTGTGGTACGCGAAGTATATCTGGCTTACTATGACTCAGAGCTCCCACAACAATACCTGCAACCAGTCTACGTGTTTGAGGGTGAGAACAACTATCTAGGATTTGTACCGGCAATTAGTGATCAGTGGGTCGAATAAAATGCGTATAGCAGTGACTCAGTGGATTCAGTTGGCTCAGTGGGGAGATTGAGGGGGAGGTTAAGGAGTGAGACGTTTGACGTCGCGTGGGAGGAAGGCTGCCTCTTTGACACTTGAGAGATCCATTATTTTCATGATGATTCTGTCTGGGCCGATCCCGACACCACCATGGGGTGGACAGCCAAATCTAAAGAAGTTGAGGTAGTCCTTGAGGGAGTCGAGAGGCATGCCTTTTTCTTTGGCTTGCTTCTCAAGCACTTCTATCCTGTGCTCGCGCTGCGCACCAGTGGTAACCTCGATACCTTTGTAGAGAAGGTCAAAGCCTTTGGTGAGCTCTGGATTATCCTCGTGCCTCATGTGATAGAAAGCGCGAGTGTTGGCTGGATAGTCAGTAACCCAGACGAAGTCAGAACCTGATTCTTCTTTGACTAGTTTGCCGATCCCACGCTCTTCTTCTGGGGAGAGGTCGCCAACCTTGTCTGAAGTAATCCCAACATCTGTCAGCTTACTCTTAATCTCACTAAGGGTGAGGCGTGGGAAAGGAGCTTGAGGAACATCAAGATCTTTGAGAAGATCTTCACGAAGAGCCTTGAATCCTGCGACTAGGGCGCGCTCTTCCATATCCATGACGTCGTGGTGTGAGTCAATATATGACATCTCAAAGTCCCAACCCGTAAACTGAGTCATGTGGCGAGAGGTAAAGCTAGGTTCTGCACGAAAGACTGGACCGACCATAAAGACGCGCTCCATCCCAGCAGCCATCGCGAGCTGTTTGTAAAACTGGGGAGACTGAGCAAGATAGGCTTTTTTCTCGAAATACTTGACCTCAAAAACTTCGGATCCTGACTCACTAGGCGTGTTCATGAGTGAGGGGGCATAGAGCTGAGTGAAGCCTTGCTTGTTAAGCAGCTCATCTCGGAAACCTTTTTCGAATGTGGTCCAGACATCAAAGATCTTGGCCTTGTCGGGGTTGCGTAGGTCGAGCCAACGCCAGTCGAAACGATTGGTGATGTCGACGTCGAGTGAGCCTTTTTCGCTGGCTACTGGGATCGGGAGCTCTGGAGCAGCGTGACTCAAAACCTCGATCTCAGCTGCTTCAATCTCTAGTTTTTCTGGCGTGGGAGCGTCACCTTTGACGAGTCCCGTGATCTTGACGACTGATTCGAGAGATAGGTCCTCTAGGACTGAGAAGGCAGATTTGTTATCCCCGAGAACAACGACTTGGACGGAGCCAAATTTGTCCCTGATGCGAAGGAAGGCGATCTTGCCTTGATTGCGGATAGCATGAACAAAACCAACAATGGCAGTGGTCTTGCCTATTTCTGGGGTCAGTTGGCTGATGTGAGTGCGAGTAATCATGTGGATATTATAACAGCCTTTTTAGATAGGCTTGACCCATGTGTGGTGGTCATAGACCCAGTTAACAAGATTCTCGGTGTCACCAAAGCGGTCAAGGGATCCCAGGACCACGATGATGACTCCCCTGCCCTCACGCTCGACGTAAGTCACGAGGCATTCGCCAGCGTTCTCGGTCCAGCCAGTTTTTAATCCCTGCACACCTTCTAGCTCCCCGAGGAGGAGGTTGGTGTTTTTGAGATCATGGACAAACTCACCGGAACGGTCTGAGACTGAGTATGACTCTGTGTTAACTATTTTTCTAAGCGTGGGATTGTCGAGGGCATGGGCGGCAAGAACAGCCAGATCGCGAGCGGTGGTGATGTGGCCGTACGACTCTACACCTGATGGATTACGAAACGCCGTGTGATCAAGATGAAGAGTGCGGGCGAGGTCGTTCATCTCTTGGACAAAACCCGTGTATCCTCCGGGGTGGTGCTCTGCGAGGGCGAGGGCAGCATCGTTACCAGATTCGACTAAAAGGCCATAAAGAAGGTCGTGGACTGAGATCTCTTCGCCCAAAATTAGTCCCATTGTGTGACCGATGGCCATGCTCTCTGAGCCAATTGTGATCACATCATCTAGCGAGTACTTGCTGAGCGTGACTAGTGCAGTCATGAGCTTGGTGGTGCTGGCTGGCAAGAGAGGTGAGTCAATGCCGTATCCGTGAAGGAGAGTCTTGCTCTGGACATCCTGGACAATCACTGCAGAAGCTGAGGTGTAAGGAGGAATAGTCTTATCAGAGACTGGGTAGTCAGTAGTAGGGAGGGGGTGATACTCATATCCCTTGACCACTCCCTCATTAATTTGAGTGGTCTGAAGGGTGTTATGACCGGGATATAAAAAAGCTAATAGCATATAGCTAACGGCTAATAGCTGATGAGAATAACTGAGAGAGCGGAAGGAGCTCGTAAACTTGTGAATAGTTGAGAGGTTAAATAGTCGCATGTTTGACTACTAGCTGGAGAGATTCTCTGCCTCTCCAGGAATTAATATTAAGAGTGTAGATAAGTTCTTGGATATTTTTGATTGGATAATCTTCTTGGCAGTTAAACCAGATTGCCTCGCGTTTGAGTCCGTCCTGCATGAGAGTTAGTCTGCGGTGGAGACCTTCCGCTCCTAGTTTTTTGTCCTCTATAACTATTAGATCACTACTCGTGAATCTAGGTTGTGAGTTCCCTCTGCCAAATGGAGCAAGACGTGCGAGAAGGTGTGCGAAGTTAAGGGAGGTCTGCTCTAAGGTAAGCTCGGTCTCGACTTGAAATATGGGGACTAGGGCCGAGTCGGGAATATGTTGATCCGCGTACTTATATAGCTTACCAACAAGATCGTCTAAGTTGCCAGGCTTGAGACTAAATCCGGCGGCAAGCTTGTGTCCTCCTATCCCCAGAAAATCATCCTGAAACTCTCTGAGTAAATCAGTGATGTTGATCTCACCGATTGAACGAGCAGAACCTTTTGCTATATCATCCCTAATACTGATTGCGAGTGCTGGACGATGCCACTTTTCTGCAAGGCGGCCGGCGATCAGGCCAACTACCCCTTCGTGATAGTCAGGGGAGCTGACGATAATGATCTTGTGTTCTGGCTTGATCTCTAGCGCCTTATCAATACCCAATTGAGTTAGCTCTCGCCTCTCTTGATTAATCTCGTTGATTTCTGTAGCAAGGGCGCTAATGGAATCGGGATCGCGGGAGCATAGTAAGCGAAGTGCGGTGGTGGCATTAGTCAGGCGACCAGTGGCGTTAATGCGAGGGGCTAGAACATAGTTGATATCGTAGGCTGAGAGAGCACTGAGCTCTCGACTCGCAAGCTCCATAAGCTTCTTAACACCTGGATTACTAGTCTCTCTGAGCTTGGTCAGCCCATGTGTAACTAGAGTGCGATTGATATCGGTGAGTTTGATCTGATCAGCGACAATCCCGATAGTGGCAAGGTCAAGTAGCTGGTAAATTGAGGGCTCTGAGTCAGTGAGAAAAAGGGCGAAGATCCATGCGATGGCAGAGCCAGAACTTCTGAGCGAGTGGATAATGTGATCTGCGGGAGGAAGCCCTTCCTCTGGTTGATGATGGTCGGTGATGATGATATCGATTCCGAGATCTTTGATAGCTTTTACTTCTTTTGTGGCGACGATCCCGGTATCAACTGTGATGATGAGTGAGGGGGAGAAGTCGGTGTATTTGGAGTTGGCAAACGCCTGCCCACTCTCGATATCCTCAATAGACTGGGTGGAGATCCCGTATCCGTGACGGGTGCGGTCGGGGACAAAAGGGAGAATGCGAGAAGTGGAGTCTTTGCTCAGGTGAACTAGGGTTTTGTAGAGAATGGCGGTGGCGGTGATGCCATCTGCGTCATAGTCGCCGTAGATGAGAATGTCAGTACCCGAATCTATATGCTTATCAATAAGTGATTTTGCGCCTTCTAGCACTCCTGAGTCTAGCGAGAATACCTCGATAAGGTTACTTAATGTGGGAGTGGGTGGGCTGAGGAAGTTATCTCTCTCCTGAGGACTGATGTTGCGGCTGGAAAGGATTGAGTCGAAGATTGATTCCTGGGTATCCTTGCTGGTAGTCTGAAAGCGTTGAGTAATCTGCACCTGGTAATTGTAACACTGACTTATATTATTGAGTTACAATCACGCATATAGTTGCACTACGATCTCCCCAAACGCAACAGCCGGTAATATTTGCCTGCTGGCAAATTCACCTGCAATCTCGCACCGTCGTGCTGCGATGGCCTGGCAACTTGGTGAGACATAGTGACAACTGCAGTGATTGAATCAGTTATAATGCAGTTATGAAGTTAAAGTTATCATCTGCAGCCGTTTCGATTGTTAAGTTGTTGGAAGAGAATGGGTGTGAGGCGTGGATTGTGGGAGGGGCTGTGCGAGATGTGCTGCTGGGCGAGAAGAGTACGGACTGGGATATTACTACCTCTGCGACTCCCGAGCAGATCCTTCCTCTTTTTTCGGAGTCGTTTAACGACAATGCGTTTGGAACGGTGATGGTGGCGGGCAAACATGTGAAGGAACAATTTGAGTTGGAACCTGAAAGTTGCTTGGATGAGGAAGTGTTTGATATTACGACTTACAGAACTGAAGGAGCGTATAGCGATAAGAGACGACCTGACAAAGTCAGCTGGGGAGAGAGTATTGAGGAGGATCTAAAGAGACGTGACTTCACTATAAACGCGATTGCTATCAGCGTGTCAGCGAGTCAGCGTATCAGTAAGTCAGATAGTCTATATGAAGTGAAAATACTAGATCCGTATGAAGGACAGAAGGATCTGGAGAGCAAGATACTTCGTGCAGTTGGTGACCCTGAGACTAGATTTGAGGAGGATGCGCTCAGGATGATGAGGGCGATCAGGCTGGGAGCACAACTTGGATTCTCGATTGAGAAAAAGACACTTGATGCGATCAGGGAAAAATCTAGCAATCTATCAGAGATTGCGTGGGAAAGGATCGGTGCGGAGACTATGAAGCTCTTGGGTTCGCAGCATGCGGCCGACGGAGGCCAACTGATGGTCTCGACTGGGATTGCTGAGATAGTACTACCTGAGCTCTTGGAGAGTAAGGGAGTCAAACAAGCTGGACATCATATCTATGATGTTTATACACATCTGATTGAGTCACTGCGGGGGTGCCCTTCTCCTGACCCAGTGGTGCGACTCTCTACCCTACTGCATGACATTGATAAGCCGGTTGTGATGAAAGAGCAGGGACCAAGAGGAGTGACGTTCTATAACCATGAAGTATCGGGTGCTCGCACTGCCAAGAGGATTGCTTCACGACTCAGGTTGTCCAAACATGACCAGGACCGAGTGTTTACTCTCGTGCGGTGGCATATGTTTGCGTACGATCCTGAGATGACGGATGCTTCGATCCGCCGATTTATCAGGCGAGTTGGGAAAGAGAACATTCACGAGATGATGGCACTGCGCACCGGGGACCGAGTGGGTGGTGGGAGTAAGGCCACGAGCTGGAGGCTAACTGAGATGCAGAGGCGGATCGGAGAACAGTTTTATGAGCCACTATCTCTAAAGGATCTGAAGATCTCGGGTGATGAGATTATGAAGATGTTAGATATTAAACCTGGGCGTAAGATTGGTGAGATTCTGAACACTCTATTTGAGGAAATTATTGAGGATTCGAGTTTGAATAATAAGGAGTATTTAACGAAACGAGTGAAGGAGCTAGGGAAGTAAAAAACCCGCCAGGGAGTGGCGGGTTTTTAATGCCTGTGGCCATGATAAGCCAGATTCTGTGTTTTCAGACGATAATTTGTCTAGTGCCCGTAAGCTTTGGAACTAGGGTTAGCACCTCATAACGTTCCGGTCGTCGGTTGCAGCGGGGAGGATTGCCCTTTTCACCCTCTTTCCCACCGAAGTGAGATGAGTCGTAGTCTCTGTTGCTCTAACTGGCGATTGCTCGCTCCAGATATTATTCTGGACACCCTGCTAACTGCTGTCTGGACTTTCCTCTCTGCATAAATGCAGAGTAATCGCCCTGTGACCACAGGCGGTGAAATTATAGCAGGAAATACGAGTAATTAGTTACTTTTTGCGTGAGACAAGCTTGTCCCAGACCAGGAGAAGTGGAGCTGCTGTAAAAGTACTACTGTAAGTGCCAGAGATAGTACCGATAAGGAGTGCGAAGATAAACCAGCGAGTAGTATCACCACCCATGAGATACATCGAGAGAAGCATAAAGATAATGGTCATACTATTGTTAATACTCCTACCCATGGTCTCGACGACTGCCCTGTTTACGATGTTCTCGAATCCGAGATGGGCATGCTTATGTCCCAATTCGCGGATGCGGTCATAAACAACGATGGTGTCGTGAACTGAAAAACTGAGGATCGTGAGAAGTGCTGTGACAAAGAGAGTATCAACCTCGACACCCTGATAGTACCCGAGCAAGCTAAATGTGCCAAGGAGGATGAGCGAGTCATGGAGCATAGCGAGGATTGCAGAGACCCCAAACTTGATGTTGCGAAAGCGATAGGCAACATAAAGAAGGATTGAGATGGAGGCCAGGATGATTGCTGAGATGGTTTTTTCTACGAGCTCACGCCCAACTGAGGGGCCAATGGTGTTGTATTCTAACTCGGTGATGTTAGCATCACTGAGAGTCATGGTGAGATCCTGATAAGACTGACTACTGACCGGAGTAGTCGTGACCTCCCAGGTCGAGGAGTCCTGAGTAATTTCTTTGGGCTCTATACCTTGATCAATGAGCGCCTCCTGGAGAGTGGTCTGATTGAGAGACTCACTTTGCCAGACAAAAGTAGTACCACCCGTGAAGTCGATCCCGAGCTTGAGGCCATGAGTGAGGAGTGAGTAGACACCGGGAATAATCACGACAAAAGAGATCAAGAAAAACAAAGCGCGATATCGCATAGGCTGGAAGATAGATGGTGAGTTGGAAGACATAATTAATGACCTTTTTTGTTTGTAAAAGCTCTGAGTAAGTTACGAGTAACAAAGATCCCGGTAAAGAGCGAGATCACAACTCCCAAGAAAAGAGTGAGTGCGAAGCCGCGAATAAGGCCTGAGGTGTTAAGGAAGGTCCAGTCCAATGGATTAAAGAGAATGAAAGTGGTGATGAGAGTTGCGATGTTGGCATCCTTGATGCTATCCCAAGCGCGGCCAAAACCTAGTTCCAATGCATCCCGCTTGGTGTGTCCTTTGCGAATCTCTTCTTTGGTTCGCTCAAAAATAAGAATGTTGGCGTCGACTGCCATGCCGATTGAGAGGATGAAGCCCGCAAGCCCGGGGAGAGTGATCGTGACAGGAATCAACTTATAGAGTGCGAGAGTGAGAAGGCCATAGATAATAAGACCTAGATCAGCAACGAGCCCAAGCCAGCCGTACAACAGGATCATAAAAAGCATCACGGCAGAGAGACCAATAACTCCAGCCTGAACACTACGAGTGACACTCTCGCTACCGAGGGACGGGGCGACGTTTTGCTGCTTGATAATTGTAATCGGGACTGGGAGCGCGCCGGCGTTAAGGGTAATGGCGATGTTTTTGGCCTCATCTAATGTAAACTCACCGTTGATGATAGCTGATCCCCCATCTATCTGCTGCTGCACAATAGGGGTAGAGATCGGAATGCCATCGAGAAAGATTGCCAAGGGCTTATCGATGTTTCGAGCGGTAATCTCGGAGAATTTGTCACCGCCCACCTGAGAAAATTCTAGACCAACGGAAGGCTGACCAGTCTGGGGATCGAACTGGACATCACTCTTTTTGAGATCACTACCGGAGAGAGTAGTGGCGACAAAATCGGCGTATGTGGCAGAGTCGCTTGCTGACTCAGGTAGCTCCCGAAACTCGAGCTTGGCAGTCTGGCCGATGAGGGCGAGTGCTTCTTCTGGACTCTCGACACCGGGGAGTGCGACTGAGATGCGATACTGATCTCCTGAGGTAATAGTCTTGATTAGTGGTTCTGAGACACCGTAGAGATCAACGCGACGGGCGATAATCTCTCGAGCGGAGTCGAGTGCGTCTACTTGATCACTCTCGTCAATTGAGTTCATGTCAGCTTCGAGCGTGACTTCGGTGCCACCCTGGAGATCCAACCCAAGCTTGAGGTTGAGATCGCGGTCAAAGACAAAGGGTTTCTCTAGATGGATTTCTGGACTACTGATCTGATAGTTCCCTAGCGAGATATTCTTAGGTAAGGCGACAACGAGTGAGAGAAATGCGATGACGATGATAAGGAGAATGTTGCGAGTCATAGACTATATAATACATCAAGATCTGATCTTTAGCTTGAGCTGGCGAGTTTTGGGGAAGGTAGCTGAGAGGACTTGGTTTTCACTACTATATTCCAGATTAACTTGATCCCCTTCTTCGAGTGCAAGTGCCTTGATGACGGCAGATGGAACGATGATACCCTTGGAGTTGCCTAGTTTGGTGATCTTGGTGGTAACCATTAGGCTACTAGATCCTCTTCGTCGCCGATAATCATGACGCGTGACCCCTCGAGAATCCTATGAATGAACGGGTCACTGTGGGACTTGCGGTATGCGAGCTCATCTGTAGTCATGACGGTGTAGTTGATCTCGCGCTCTAATCTCGCTTCCTGCGACTTAATAAGATCAGTGACTTGGGGCATGATAAGGTCGCCTACTAGAAGGAGGTCGACCGTGTCTTTGAGGCGAGGCATCTTGCGAGCAAATCGGCCACTGATCATCGCGAACTTGACTTTGCCGAGCTTGGGAGCTGACTTGTGAATGATCTGACCTAGACCCGTGGACTTGGCGACCATACCCATGAGTTCTTTGTGAAAGAGATAGCTGCGGTTAAAAGTGTAGTAGAGTCTGTTGCCTCGCTTTTCTTCCCTAACCATCCCATGACTCTTCATGTGGAGGAGCTCTCTTCTTACGGCGTTAATCTCCTCGTCAATCATGCGCGTGAGCTGGCGGATATAGTACATCTCCTCGGGGCTAGCAAGAAAAGTTGAGATCAGCTTAACCCTAACCTTACTAATCATGAAATCTTTGAGTGCAGCCATACTGATACCTTTCGTTCAACAAATATGTTCGAACAGTATAAGTATACAGTAGTCAGTAAAAGTATTACTAGTAGCTGATGTCGTTGTCTTCCGGAAGAATCTCGATCCAGATAGGACCACGATTAAGCTCGAGAGCCTTGCCTTTGGTATCTGTAAAAGTGGTGCGACCTTCGCGGCTGAGCTTTTTCCAGCTAGCCTCAATGACCTGGCCATCTTGGAAGACCATGGCGTCACCTTTGCCGATCATCTCGTAGTACATGTGCTTGAGCTCATCTACGGGGCCCTCTTCTTCTACAAACTGGACAATCACGACCTTGGCGTCGTACTGAGAATCATCGTTGAGATCAATGTGTGACTCACCGCCGTTTTTTCTCAAGTATGTATTGCTCGTCTGATCATAGTTCCAGACTACGTCAAAGTCATGATAGTTTTCCCAGAAGCCAAAGGATGGGCTCTTGGTGCCACGCTCACCTGTCTCTGCGTCGTCTTTGAAACTCCAGAGCTTGAAGTCATCAGACCAGTCATCTCCATCAGGAGATTCGTTGGTCCAGTCGCGATATTTTTCAGCGTAGCTCCAGAGTTTTTCTGTGGAGCTGTACATGGTGTGTTCGGTAGCAACTGTGCGACCCAAGCGCTCATAGTCACGCCAGTAAGTGGGGAAACCGATGGAGAACTGGTTAAGATCGTTGTCTTGGTTCCAGCCATATTTGGCGATCTGCTCGAGAGCTTGGACTCTCTTATCAGAGAGACAGGTCTTGCCACCATCTGGTGAGCTACAGTTGGCTCCTCCAACGTGGGCGTAGAGAGGAAAGTTATACTCAGAAGCGACGTTAACGAAGTGAGTGCGTGCGGAGCGAACTGGGCCGATCACGGTGTCGGCGGCGGCGACTCCACAATAAAAGACTGCACCAAAACGAGAGATCCCTCCCTCTGAGATTCCTTCATAAACCACATCAGCAGAACCTAGGCCTGACTGGGGGCGGGCGTCAACACTGTTTTCGATCATGACAAAGAGAGGCCTTCTGCCCTCCCAGACTGCACGCTCTTGCTCGGTAAACATCTCACCATTCACAGGACACTCGGCAGTGCGAGGGAGCGCCGGATCTAGGTTGAGTCCACCACCGATTCCGGGAGTTGCAATAGGAGAAAGAGAGCCGCCGTTGCCCGGGGCATATAGATAGGTAGTGAGGGCATAACTGGAGCTAGTGGAAAGAATGAACGCCACGAGCGCGATAAGAATAGATTGAATGGTAGGTTTTTGCATAGGTTACTCCAAGATTATTTAATGACTTTTTGCTCTTCGCGGCTTAGTGGATGCTCGACTCCTGAGCCACCCTTGACTGATTTTACATAGAAACGAGTATTTTCTCTAGTATGAAGTGAGGTAATCATAACACCATCCTTGTTCCCATCGAGAATGGCGAGAATGAATGACTGATCTCCACCGGTGTTGGAGAAAGGATTGAAGCGTTTGAGAGAGATTTTTTGGAGATGGAGGCGGGCATCATCATTGGCTTTTTGGAGTGATTTTTTGCTCGTCATAATTGACCTCTCGTGGGTGGAGAGGGTTTTTTGGATGCCCTCGAGGACTGAGATTAGATTCTTTTTCGTGACTCCTTTGGTTAGGCCGTTGTAGTGAGTGCGCAACTTGAGGTAGAGGACGAGAAGGGTGATGTTAAAGATGAGCAAGAGGGCGAGAGTGGAGATGAGGAAGATGGGGTCAGTGATGAATTGCATGTAGTAATGATAGCAGATCAAGGTGGATGAAGTATACTAACTATAATATGTTCTATTTTCTGGGTGGGATCATCCTGTGGTACACGATAATATTTGTTTTTAAGACAAAGACGGGGTCGCCGTCGGTGATGAGTAAGAAAATTCATATAAAGAAGCTAGTTAAATATGTGAAACCAGGAATGCGAGTGGCTGATATGGGGTGCGGGGACGCAGCAGCACTAATCGAGATGATTAGGGCT
>CAXCDZ010000022.1:0-12099 GCA_963981525.1 uncultured bacterium
GCGAGCGGCGGGGTCGGAATCTCCTTCGATCTTTTTTTTCTGTAATTCCTGCCAAAAGCTCATTTGGTCATTCTAACACGCAGATATCACAATTATTCCTCACAAATATATCAATCTATTGATTAATATATCAAATTATCTTACTCAATCTCTTTTCTCACTCACAAAACAACTATATCAATCTATTAACTTCTGCCACAACACCAGGCTACCAAACTTGATCACTTGCCATACTCTATTCATCCTAATTCGAGGTTGGGCAACTACCCTCCACAACCACTTCCCTCCCAGCCTATCAATCCACTTAGGACATGGCCTCACCACCCCTGCCCACTCATCTAGAGTTCCTCCTACCCCGATTGCTACTCGTGCACGTAGATACTCCTTATTCTCCTCGATCCAGATGTCCTGCCAGGGCGAGCCATACGCCACCAGAAGATAATCAGGTTCCACACTATTGATCTTGGCAATCGTCATCGATGATTCCTCTGATTTCTCGAGCTTGACAGTGCGTGCACCCTCATACCAGGCATACTTGACTCTTGGATACTTCTTCTTCATCGCCCCTGCCGCCTTCTCAGCCACTCCTGGTTCTGCTCCTAGGAGAAACACCTTCTCCCCTCTCTTATTAGCTATCTTAAGGATTTCTTCGACTAGCTCTACTCCAGTCACTCTCTCGACTTGCTTGCCCTGAGCTAGCCGAAGGGCCCAGACTATCCCCCATCCATCTACCACCTTAAGACCAGTTTCTGCCAAAATTTGTCGAAATCTCGGGTTCTCCCTCGCCTCCATTATGAACTCAGGATTGACCGTTGCCACATGTAATAGCCTCTTCCTCTGGAGAGCTATTTTTCTTAGCACTTCTTTCCTTTGAGTGCCATTTATCACCACTTCGAAGATTGTGACCGATTTATCTTGCTTTTTTGAGTGTTTCTTGATCTGTTTTTTACTCATTTTTATCATTGTTTATCTAGTTTTTTCGATTCCTCATCGTGCTATCTGAGCCAATCTTACTGTAATCTGCAAGAAATCGCAAAAATGGATCATTTTCACCAATTTTCGTACAAAAAAAAGTAGCCTATATCTAAGAATATAGCTATTTTGTCGCTCTTTGCAATCACAACCCTATTCAGATACGCTATAAGTCATCATGTTATGGAGAAAGATCATGATTATATCTATTTTGATCACTTTTATTGCTCTTTTAATTTACCTTGTAGCCATACTGAATACTACATACTACATACTTCATACTATATTTACTATACCCTCCCCTCTCGCACTCGATAATCGCCAGAAACTACTCATACTGATTCCCAGAATATTCCTCCTAATACTACCCTCTAACTAGATACATTAGCAAGAATCTTTAGCGTACTATCCGAAGCCTTTTCCCACGACAACTCACCCACTCGTATTTTTCCATCTTTTATCAATCTCTTCCGCAACTTCCCGTCCGAGAGCACCCGTCTGATTGCAGCCGCCAGTCGCGGTACGTAACCTGGTCCTAGCTCCACCACCGATCCCGCATCAGCTACCACCTCAGGCAACGCTCCGCCATTCGAGCTCACAACCGGCACTCCTCTCCCCATTGCCTCGAGTATTGGTAGTCCAAACCCTTCCGTAAACGACGGCTGTACATATACCCTCGCCCCCTGGTAGAGAACATCTAACTCCCCCTCACTCACCCTCCCTGCAAAAATCACCGACTCATGTACTCCGTATCTGGCTGGAGCCTGGTATATCTCCTCTGTCATCCATCCTCTACTCCCAGCAATCACCAACTTAAGATCTGGATATTCTTGATTTATCAAGCTAAATGCCTCCACAAGTGCCGAGAGATTCTTGCGCGGCATCAGTGTCCCCACAAAAAGAATATATCTCCCCTTCACGATCCCCCATTTTCCTAAAGTTCTTTTACTTTCTGACACACTGACACGCCGATACGCTGACACGCCGGTCTCCACCCCTTCATGTATCACTTTGATCTTCTTAGGACTAGTATGTAGCTGTTTTACAAGCTGATTTGCCGTAAACTTGGACACTGCAATCAGCTTATCCGCATATTTGGCAGCGTATTTGGTAGAGAGAGGTAGATACCATCGCTGTAGAACATTCTGATATTCCGGCAACCACTCATACTCCAATCCGTGGATCGTCACCACTGTCCTCACTTTTGGATTTCGCAATACCGGGAGAGTATGCGCCGGCACCCACAACACATCAAGCATTCGTTTCTCAGTTTTCCAGTTTTGCAGTTTTCCAGTTTTTTTACTCCCTGCTGAGCTACTGAATCTACTGTAGCACTGAGTTACTGCCTGGCGTTGCCATGTAGCGACTGCCAAGCCTATTTGTGTCCATAGGTACCGAAGCTTGATCTCAGTCACCCGCACATTCTTGTGCTTAGTCACCCAGCTCGGAATTATCATCTTTGGACGGATAAAAAGTACAAAAGAGTGCTTCCTAGAAGCTGGCAGTCGTAGAATCTCTCTGACAAGATGATACGAATAACTCTCCGTCCCAGTTCTTGCCTTTACAAACGCCCTCGAGCAGTCAATTCCGATTACCATATCATAATCATATCAGAAAGCATCAGAGTATCGGCATATCGGTATTGAGGAGTCTATCTGATCCACTGACTAACTGACACGCTGACACGCTGACACGCTGATTATCTCAAAGCCCGCTTATACTTATCAATCGACGAGAGAGCCACCCCAGTTCCCTTTACCACGCAGAGAAGCGGCTCCTCTGCTACGTAGGCAGGAATCCCAGTTTCTTTGGTCAAAAGCGTATCCAGATTCCTTAGAGTTGATGTCCCGCCAGACATCACGAGTCCCTTGTCAATAATGTCACTCACAAGCTCCGGTGGAGTCACTTCGATCACTGACTTCACAACCCCTACGATTTTTGAGAGCGGTTTTTCCATTGCCTGCCAAACCTCCTCACTCGAGAGCTCAATCGTTCTAGGTAATCCAGATATCGTATCACGACCCTTGATTTTTACCTTCTCAACTCGAGGTAACTTAGTGGCTGATCCTATCTTAATCTTGACTTCCTCTGCCGTCACCTCACCCATCACGAGGTTATGGTTATGTCTCACATACTCCACAATTGCCTCATCAAGCTTTGTCCCCCCTACCCTCACACTCCTACTATCCACCACTCCTCCCAGGCTTATCACTGCAGCTTCTGCCGTCCCGCCACCGATGTCCAGGATCATACTCCCAGACGCCTCCGCAATCGAGATTCCAGCACCGATTGCAGCAGCTAATGGCTCATCAATCAAATATGCTACTCGAGCACCAGCTGCTCTGGTAGCGTCAAGTGCTGCTCTTCGCTCAACCTGCGTACATCCAGCTGGCACACAAATCATCACTTCTGGCTTAAAAAACCAGTTGCTGCCCACGGCTTTTGTAATAAAAAATTTCAGCATCGCCTCCGTAATCGCGTAGTCCGCAATCACCCCGTCCTTCATCGGCCTACTTGCCACAATCGATCCCGACGTTCTCCCCAACATTGTTTTTGCCTCATTCCCTACCGCCACCACCTTCATATCATCCATGCTTACCGCAACCACTGTCGGCTCATTCAAGACCACACCCTTACCAGCCAGCCAAACCAGACTATTGGCCGTTCCCAGATCAATTCCTATCTTTTTTCCTAGCATACCCCTATTCTACCAGACTCACCAAACACTATATAGATACTGGATCACACCGCCTCACCTCTGCATCTCTGCCTGGGATACCTAGATTACCGCTTATTACATAGTATTACCGCATACCAGATAGGTATTTTGCGTCAAATACTCATCCTTGACACTTGTTTTACCCGTATACTACACTGTTAATACTATCTCCAAACTTGGACATACCAGACAGAAGGCATAAATATGGACAACTCATACACAATTTCAGAAGTAGCAACTAAGCTGAGCATTGCCACTAAGACCCTCAGAAGATGGGAAGAATCAGGCAAGTTCAGCTCCTCACGCACGCTCGGTAACCAACGCAGGTACAACCGTGAGGATCTCCAGATTCTTGATGCAATCAAACATAACATCATCTCCGCCCAGAGTGATCTTCTTACTCTCCCCGCAGCAGCCTCGCTCTGCGCCGTCTCCCCCACCACAATCGAGCGCTGGGTGCGGGAAGGCAAGATCCACCCCTTCATTACTTCCGGCAAGACTTACTATCCACGCGAAAGGCTAATTACCAAACTTGACGAGCTCTCTAAACAAATCTCTCAGACCCCAGAGTCTGATCCGCCTTGGGCGGACACACCCACCACCGAGCTCACCGCCCATACTGACACTCCGACACGCCGACACGCCGACACTCCCTCACTCGAGCACTCCAAGCCTGGCATATCCGCCATCATCACTAAGTTGAGCCCCATCCTCAACACTCTCATCACGCTCCTTATCATCCTTATCTACCATACCCTCACCAGTTCACCTACCTCTCCCCCTATTGCCCCCACGGCCCCCACTGAGCTAACTGAATCTACGAAGCCAACGGAATCCACGCCCCCAACTTCATTCACCTCCCTCTCCCTCCTTCCCGCCCCTCCCCCAGATCCAATTCCGGGTACTCTCTACTACGACGCCAGCTCTCAGTCGCTCCGCCTCTTCACAAATACCTGGACCGACATCTCCTCACCAGTAGAACCATCAAGTCAGGTCGAACTCTCCTTTTCCGATACCACCCTCATCTCTGGCACTAGAATAATGAAAAAGGATACCTCCAGCACCCTTATCAACCACAAGAGTCTCACCCCCTCTACTCCAGTTTCAATTACCTTTAACTCAGACTACTCCCCAGGGAAAAAATATTGGCTCGAGCAAGATCAAGGGTCATTCACCCTCCACACCGACTATCCAGTTGGCCAAAACTCAAGCTTCACATACCTAATTCTAGCTCCATCACTCGAAGAATCGGATTTGGCGACCTCCTCTCCAACTATATTCTAACAACCCTGTATTAAGGTATAATACTCACATGAACAAAGCGCAAAAATCACGCCTCGCAATCTTCCTCGCCACCCTCGTCTTTATCGGGATCGGCACCTTCCTTATGATTCGCTTCGCCAAAGGATATCGCCCCACCCTCTCCGGGACAGTCAAAGGTACGGGCCTTCTTGCTGCCACCTCATTCCCCACAGGGGCCGAGGTCTACCTAGAGGACAAACTCACCACCGCCACCGACAACACCCTCAACCTCGATCCAGGCACATATAACATCAAGATCAAAAAAGATGGCTATCATACCTGGGAAAAAACAGTCCAGATCGAAGAAGAGCTCGTCATCCAGACCAGTGCCACCCTCTTCCCTACTTCCCCGAGCCTTGAGCCTCTCACCTTCACCGGTGCCATCAACCCCATCCCTTCACCTGACGGCAACAAAGTCGTCTTTGCCGTTGCCTCCGCCTCAGCTTCTACCAAGAATGGCCTCTACGTCCAGGAGCTCACTAACTCCCCGATCTCCCTCAACCGCTCTGCCCGCCAAATCACTCGCAGTAGCCGTGACTACGACTATACAACCGCCAGTTATACCTGGTCGCCCGATGGTTCTGAGATCCTCGTCGCACTTAATAGTGGCCTGCCTGCGCAGGCAGGTGCCCATATCGTCATCAATAGCACCCGATTCAACGACCTAGAAGACCTTATCGACGTCACCTACACCCTCTCTCCCATCCTTCGCGACTGGGAACTAGAGCTCGCAAGACTCGACGAGGTTAGACTCACCGAGCTCCCTGAGTTTTTCATCGAGACTGCCACTAACTCTGGCATCACCAATCTCTACTTCTCTCCTGATGGCGAGAAGCTCCTCTACCAAGCACAGATCGATCAGACCATCCCCAACAACCTTACCCCCGCTCTTCTTGCCTCCTCCACCCAGCCTGAGTCCAGAGAACTCACTCAAAACAACTGGTACATTTATGACCTTAAGGAAGATCGCAACTTCTTTATCGCCAATAACTCTCCCTCCGCCTCAGACTCGGCCTTCGTCCTCCACAAACCACTTCTTATGGATGATATCCTCTCCCCTCTCCCTCCTGCAGAACTCGCAAGCTCCCCCTCTGCTTTTCGCAAACTCCAGGACAACTACTCACTCCCCGAATCAATCTCGATGTTTAACACCCAATACTCCTCAATCTATATTAGCTCTGTCCAGTGGTTCCCCGACTCCTCACACATCATCCTCACCTCAGATTCTGGGATCGAGATCATGGAATACGATAGCACTAATCGTCTTACAGTCTATGCGGGCCCTTTTGACCCCAACTTCGTCTACGCCTGGCCAGATGCCTCAAGGCTCGTCACCCGAATCCAGTTCTCCCCTGATACTACCCCCAATCTCTACACAATTAAATTAAAGTAGGTTCATCACCCCAACAGCCTCATGTAAGCATAATTAGTACGAGTTACGCTTGATGCAATGGGGAGTAGTTAGAGAGCAAGTGTAGAGTATTCTCCTAACGGTCGAACGCTACTCATCCAGTAAATCAAGTAGTTCCCGAGATAATAATTACTGAATACTGAGGCTGTCAGTGATGACATCTAACATGCTATACTAATTTTATATGAACATCTCTTGGCTATCCAACACATTCCTCACCCGCGGCTTTTGGGGTGACGAGGCCTGGACCATCGGTATTAGCAGACTTCCTATCCAGGAGATCATCAGGATCACTGGCGAGGACTTTCACCCTCCCTTTTACTACTTCCTCGTTCACTACCTAGGCCTCAACTTTGGCTGGGGTGAGCTCACGATCCGCCTCCTCTCGACCTTCTTCTTCCTTCTGGTCCCCATTCTCACCTACTTCCTTACCCAAAAGTTCTGGAGAACCAGCAAGAGACCCTCTCGCCTCGCCTCAACCCTCGCTGCCCTAATCACCCTCACCGCACCCATCCTCCTCACCTACGCTTTTGAGGCTCGCTCATATGGCTTACTCGCTTTTGAGTCAGTGCTCTCAGCCTACATTTTCTGGAGAGCCAAAGACGAGGCTCGTTGCACATATCGTTGGAGATTCTTATACTTTGCACTTGGCGCAATCATGGTTTATACCCACTATTATGCCTGGTTCATCCTTGGCGCCCACGCTATGTACCTACTCATCTCAGAGCGCAAACGCATCCTCCCCATGCTCACCTCAGCCCTCGCTATTCTTGCGGCCCAGCTCCCTTGGCTCCCCACCCTGTTTGGACAAGTAGGCGAAGTCAAAGGAGACTACTGGCTCGGGGCCATCAACTCTCGCACTCACATGGAGTTCTTTCTCCGCGTCACTGGCGGAGACCTCACCACTAAGTGGCAAGCTCCCATTGCCATTTTCATTGGCCTCATCATTCTTCTAGACCTCATCTACCGTATAGTAAAAAAGAATCTCCCCAAACACTATATCTTCACTCTCTCCTGGCTCCTTACTCCAGTCCTTATCCCCACTCTCATCTCCATCACCTTCATGCCAGTCTTCTTTTACCGCTACCTCATCTTCTCCGCAATCCCACTGGCAATCCTTCTCACTCGCGCACTCGCACGCTTCCCTCGCACTATTCTTGTAATCGGCGTCATCATCCTTATCTTTCTTCAGCTTCAAGTTGACTCCAAGGTGCTCTCCCAACATCCTCGCTCCATGCGAGAGGCCACGATCCAGCTCAATGAACTCAAGGATCCCTCACTTAACGACGATCCTGTCTACTCAGTCCTCCCCGCTTTTGCTGAGGTCATGCACTACGCCTCACCTGATCATGAGATAATCATTACCCCCGAAGGTCTCGTCCAGTTCTCCGGCAAATCACTCCTAGACGCATATGTCAGACTCGGATACACCAGAATAGAAGAACCTCCAACATCCGCCCCCTACTTCTTCCTCACGCCCAACAAACAAGTTGAGTATATTACTCCCACCAACTAACTTTCCAAATTCTTTGCCCTACTTCTCATTGAATGCAAAGCTTTCCTTGCATGAATTCGCTCATCTCCTTCCAGACTTCCAGTCATCGAACCCACAAAATGCTCCCAATTATCTAGTCCCGGAGCAATTCTAGCAACAGCTCTCTCAATAATCTCAAAGTCAGCTTGATCATTTATTCCAATTGAACGAAAAACTTGCCAAACATTTTCTTTTATACTCATGTTTCCAACTGACTAACTGATATGCTGACACGCTGATGTCTTTGTGCCCTCACCATATAACCTGACTACCTACAGCATACTACAGATAGTAGAAATCCCCCTGCGGGAGAACTTTGGATCGGAGGTTTAGGACCCCGCTGCTCGCGAGCGGCTGGGCTATCCGTCTAGTTCAACTGTACTCCCGGAAAGAATCGAACTTTCATCGCAGGTTTAGGAAACCTGTGCTCTATCCGTTGAGCTACGGGAGCTCACTCACCCTATTTTAACCCAAGTCTCTTCAGAAGTCCCGAATAACTGGAACCATATTGTTTGAGCTTGAGCTCTCTTACTCTAGCTTGTTGCTTAGAGATATACGCCTCATAATAAAACAGTTTTGGATTTTCAAATTTATAGGTCGTCTTTACATCACCATTCAAATGAGAATGTATCCGTTTTTTCAAATCACCAGAATAACCAATATATACTCGTTGCGAATCATCTACTAGAATATACGTATAGTACATATGAGGTTTAGGATCCCGCTGTTCGCGAACGGCGGGACTATCCGTTAAACTATGGGAGCCCTTCGGCAAGCTCAGGACAAGCTCATTCCCCTATTTTACCTTATTTCCTCTCGTCTTCCGAATAGATCAGACACTCTGAGGCTGAGTCATACTCAAACATCTCTTGCTCGTCAAAGATTAGCCCCACCTCTTTCTCAGCATTCCCCGGCTCATCCGACGCATGGATCAGATTCTGCGACCCACTAAGCGCGTAGTCTCCACGGATCGATCCAGCTTCTGCCTCGTATCCCTTGGTCACTCCCACGATCTTTCGGACCGCAGATACTGCCTCCTGCCCTTGCCAGACCATTGCCACGATCGGAGTCCATGTCATAAATCCCTTGAGATCCACAAAGAAGGATTTTTCCTTGTGATGTGCGTACCAAGTATCGAGTAACTCATCCGTAAGCCTCATCATCTTGAGTCCCACGAGCTTGAGTCCCTTTTTCTCAAACCTTGCCATAATCTCCCCAATCAGCCCTCGCTGGAGTCCGTCTGGCTTAACTAGTACTACTGTTTTTTGCATGCTCATATCTGGTTTCCTTGCTAGTAACTATTATCTATTTTCTATTCTATCACGCACTCACACTGAGTGTATGACTCCCAAAAAGAGTGTGATAATAGAAATACCCTTGCGGTATAATTCATCATAGCTACGGGGTGTAGTCCAGTGGGAGGATGCGCGGTTCGGAATCGCGTGGCCTGAGTTCGATTCTCAGCACCCCGACTATCTCCACACCTACAAATTATTTCTTAAACTTAGCAAACAAGCCTTTTTTTGACTCAACTTCTACGTACTCGCTCTTCTCAGCAGTAAATCTTTTTTCGTCAAGTCCCTTTTTCTCAGGATCTCCTACTAATGGATACATCTCCCTATAAACATTGCACTGCCCTCTCCACCACTCATCATTCTTTTTTTTCAAAACTTTCAATATTTCACACATTATCTTCTCCTCCTCGACTAAATAACCTAAGAATTATACCACCAGACCTACACACTCACAACACATTCACAAGTTGTGCCAACAACCTGAAAATCAGGTTTACGTGACAACATCCCTATTCCTTACTTCGGCCCCACCACACACGTCCTAATCTCACTCTCCACCATCACTTGTTCTAGCACCTTTTTCACATCCTTCAGACTCACTTTCTCAATCGCCTCCACCACTTCTTGCGGTTGCCTCACTTCATCTGTCATCAGAGCCCTCATCCCAGCAAACTGCGCCACCTCCATTGATCCTTCCAGCGACAGTGGCAACTTACCCAACAGATACTCCTTCGCTCGCACCACCTCCTTCTCAGTCAAAGTTTCCGCAAGCTTGAGCATCTCGCTTCTTACCACACTCTTTGCTTCCTCTAGCTTGTCCAACTTCACCCCCGCCTTAACAGCTAAGTATCCAGAATCAAAGCTCAGATCCAACACTGCCCGCACATAATAAGCCAGTCCCCTCTTCTCTCGTATTTCATTAAAAAGTCTAGACGACATATTCCCACCGAGTACTACTTGGGCAATCTGGAGTGCATATCTCCTAGGGTCATTCATCCCAAAAGCCGGCACCCCCATCACAAAATGAGCCTGCTCAGTCTCTTTGGCTAGATGTAACTTGCTCTCCTCACCATACCCGCCCTTCTCAGTGTACTCCTTCATCTCCCCACTCTCGAGACTGCCAAAATATTCTTCTAATAAATTTACCACCTCTTTACCATTCTGATTTTCTGACACACTGACACGCTGACACGCTGATTCCTTTCCCGCTACCACCACCAACACATTCCCACCTCGATACCACTTGCTCATATATTCCCGTAGATCTTTTGCGCTCACCTTTTGCACAGTCTCACTTGACCCAATAATCAATCTACCTAGCTTATTCCCGTCGTAAATAAGATTCTCAAACTCCTCCCCCGCTCTCTCCATCGGGTGATCCTCATACATCTTGATCTCCTGGATAATCACTCCTTTTTCCCGCTCCAAATCGTCTGCTGGCAATAATGGTTCTGTCACCATCCCAGACAGTATTTCTAGAGTTTTTGGTAGATGCCGCGCAGCCGACGTAATGTAGTATCCCGTGTATTCCTTACCCGTAAAAGCATTGTTCATTGCCCCCAGTGAGTCCACCTCTTCCGCAAGCGCCATCGCCGATGGATACTGCTTGGTTCCCTTAAATAGCATATGCTCCAACACGTGAGATATCCCGAGTCGCGCGTCCGTCTCATTACGTGATCCCGTCTTGACCAGTACCAGCGCCGTCACCGACTCCACTCCCTCCATCGGGATTATCAAAGATCTAACCCCATTGCTTAACTTGGAATATTTGTAGTCTAGTTGCATGCTCTCTACTCTACCCTTTTAGCGCCATAATCACAATACAACATTCTTAATCAATTTTGATCACATGTTCTACCGCGGAAAACTCACCCATTAATTTTTTTACTCCAAGATCATCATAATCAAGAATACTATCTACAAATGGCAATCCCATCTGAGCAGCAATCTCCTCTAACACTAATAGTCTAAGCTCATACTCGCCAACATCTCCACTACAAGAATTTATTATTGTTCGCATAACACTACGAACTTCACTCTCTGCTAATGTCATGTCAGAAATTTTACCTCAATCATTCTTCTCTCACAAGGCTTCACTGTGGACTCGGGGGGAATCAGACTACATCCAGAAAATCCAAATAGTAGAAAAACCCTTGTGGTGGAACCCCCGTTTATACAATGCGAATGTCTGTACTACCACTATACGACGAGCCCTCAACAGCCCAATTATACTACCAGCATCATTCCTAGATACGCCATCCCCACATACGTCACCACCCCACCCAAGACTGCCCCAACTGCAGCCTGCCGCCATGTGTGATGCTTGTCATATACTCGCGCCCACGCCACTAATGGGATCAGTCCCAGCAACCACCAATACTGCCAATGATAGATCACATTAGCAAACATTATAAGCACCGTATTGACCCCAGTATGGAGACTTATCTTCCATCTGGTAGTAACTATCGCAAACACTGCTGCCACCAACCAGAAAACCAGCAGGATTCGTGCCAGATCCGATTTTCCCATCCAGTCAGCCAACAGGATCCCCACTCCGTGCACAAACAACGTAAAAAGGTACAGCGGGATCCGCTCCTTCCGATTCCTAATATCCCAGTTACTGATCTGCCCCTTGGCTAGCGCAATCAGCATAAAAACAAACGGCAGTACCGCATCCACAATCATAATCATGACCAGGAATCGCCATCTCAGCCCCCCACTTACCGCAAACCAAATGGCCAACCCCAACGCCACTGGGATCTCCACCACAGGATCCAACACTCTCGAGATGATTTTTGAGACAATCTTCTTCCACTTACTCATTAATCAATCCTAACACACTCCCCATCCAACTCTCCCAGTGATA
>CAXCDZ010000023.1:0-11992 GCA_963981525.1 uncultured bacterium
GTGAGTTGGGGCCTGTGATGGCAGAGCTACTTAAGCGGAAGGATGTAAAAAAGCAGGAGGGGGCTGTGGGAGTGTTGACTAAGAACGGGGTGACAAGGACTGGGGCATATAAGCAATTGGTTTGGCTGGCAATGATTAAGTTTGTCAGTCCAGAATGGTGGAGGTAGAATAGGATGATGTTAATACCAATATTGAGCGCAATTAGTCGAGAGGAAGCAAGAAAGAATCTCGATGAGCTTAAGTTAATTAATAAGCGAGTAAGAATCGAAGTGGCGGATGGGCAGTTTGTGGATGAGTTGACAGTGGGTCCAAGCGACTTTGTGGAGGAGGATTTTGGCTCAATGAAAGTTGAGTATCACCTGATGGTGGACGATCCAACAGAGTGGATTAGAGAGTGTGTGGAGTCAGGTGCCTCGATAATCATTGGGCAGATAGAGAGAATGGGGTCACAAGCTTTGTTTATTGATGATGTGGAGGAGAATGAGGGGGTGAAGGCGGGAATAGCTCTCGAGTACGGGACGCCTGTTGAGGAGATTGAGAGAGATACGCTGACGAGATTGCAGCTGATCCAGCTTAATTATGATGTAGGGAAGAAAGATGAGATTAGTGAGAAAGCAAGTAAGTTGAGAGAAAAATATCAAGGAGAGATCTGGCTGAAGGAGAAAGGCCAGTCAGTGAGTGAGCTCTTTGTGTTAGACTAATAAGGATGGATACCCCCCTTTGCATAAAGCTACGGAGGGGTTGCGCAGTGTTTGTAAATTAGGAATAATGAGCTTATGAATAACTATGATGTGGTGACAGTGGGATCGGCGTCACTCGACATTTTTATGAAGAGTGATAAATTCCGAGTGATGAAGACTGGTGAGGTGCCCGGAGGAGTGGCGATGTGTGAAGTTTATGGTGGGAAGATGGAGGTAGAAGAAGTGCTCATGACATCGGGAGGTGGAGGAACAAACTCGGCGGTGAGCCTGGCAAAAAAAGAACTAAAGACTGCAACTGTGATTGAGATGGGGAATGATCCGCAGGCACTGATCGTTCATCGAGATCTGGAGTCGGTGGGGGTGGAGACAAGGTTTATTGTGCAAGAACCAGATGAGACGACGGCGATCTCGGTGATCTTGATTGCTGGGGATGGGGGCAGGAGTATTATGGTCCACAGGGGAGCAGCAGCGATGCTGACGAAGCGTGATATGCCACTGGATGAGTTGGATACTCGATGGTTACATATTACGAGTCTAGGGGGGAATATAGAGCTATTGGAAACTCTTCTAAAGTGGGCAAAGACTAAGAAGGTAAGAGTGTCTTTTAACCCTGGAATGAAAGAGATTAATAAGAAAGAAAAATTGCGGAGACTTTTGCCAATGGTGGAGGTGCTATTTCTTAATCGAGAAGAGGCAGGGGCGCTGTGGGAGCTGGACGTAATGGATGAGAAGATCTGGAAGGATGGTCTTATGCCGAGTGAGTCTATGGTCACTGTGATTACGGATTCTTCGCGTGGAGGGAAGGTGATTGAGAAAGGGAAGGTGAAGTATTGGAGAGGGACAAAGATTAAGAAGGTGGTGGATACGACGGGGGCGGGGGATGCGTTTGCGAGTGGGTATGTGGCGGCACTTCTGTATGGTCATAATTATGAGAAAGCTATTGAGTGGGGGAAGAAGAATGCGGTGAGTGTGGTTAAGCATGTGGGGGCAAAAAAAGGATTGCTGACGTTAGCGGAGATTAATAAATAATATCTTTGTCGTAAAATATTTCCTCTCATCACCGACATCCTCAGTAAGCAGAAATTATTAACTCCGGTACTACTTGATTTACTGGATGAGTAGCGTTCGACCGTTAGGAGAATACTCTACACTTGCTCTCTAACTACTCCCCAGTCACGCCAGCCTGATGCACAGGTCACTACGTGACTTGTTGTATGCATCAAGCGTAGGTCGTACTAATTTTACTTACATGAGTCTGCTGGGGCGATGAATGATTAAATGGTTTTGATGTGACTGCGGATGATGTCGGCAGAGTTAATTAGCTCTTGTTTTTCTTGCATGGTGAGGGGGAGTTCGACTGGGTGGATGACCCCGTTTCTTCCGAGGATGCATGGGAGGGAGAGGGCAACGTTTTTGAGTCCATACTCACCAGTGAGCGTGGTGCTGAGGGGGATGACTTTTTTCTTGTCGTGTTTGATGACATCGATGATGTGGGTGAGTGCGGAGCTGATGCCGTAGTATGTTGCGCCCTTACCTTCGATGATTTTGTAGGCATCTTTGCGAGTTTCTTCTAGCGCCCAAGCAAATTGGTCAGGAGAGAACTCTGGGAAAGAAAGGAGTGGTTTGCCACCGATGGTGGCGGTGGAGGAGGGAGCGAATGAGGAGTCGCCGTGTTCGCCGAGGATGTAAGCATGAATACTAGTGGGGCTAATATCAAGTAGTTTGGCAAGGTGAGTTCTGTAACGGGCGGTGTCCAAGATGGTGCCAGAGCCAAAGACTCTTCCTGCTGGTAAGCCTGCTAGTTGAGTAGCTCGATAGGTCATGACGTCCAGAGGGTTACTAACCATTAGGATGAGGGTGTTGGGGGCATGCTTGACTATCTGGGGGATGAGCTTGTCGACTACTTTGCAGTTATCTTTGTTAAGATCGAGACGAGTTTGACCTGGCTTTTGACCACATCCAGCCGTGAAGATGACGAGATCGGTGCCGCGAAGGTCAGCGTAGTTGTCGGTGGCAATGATTTGAGTGTTTTGGTAAAAAGGGGATCCATGAACGAGGTCATACATTTCACCCTCGGCTTTTTTGAGATCGCGACTGACGAGAATTAGTTTGGTGGCGAGGCCACGAAGCAGAGTGGCATAGGCGGTAGTGACACCGACTTTGCCAAGACCGACGATTGCGACTTGGAAGTTCTCTTGGGCAGGCATGAGGTTAGTGTATCAGCATATCGGCGTGTCTGCTAGTCAGTCAGTCAGTCAGTGTGTCGGTGGAGAGGTGATCTTGTGATACGATAATAGACGTGCAAAACAAGATATTTCAGATCGCAATAGATGGGCCGGTAGGGGCGGGAAAGAGTACAGTGGCGAAGCTTGTGGCAGATAAGCTAGGAATCGTCTATGTGGATACGGGAGCGATGTACCGAGCAGTGGGGCTGTATATGAAGACTCAGGGAATGGATTGGCATGATGAAGGTGGAGTTAGTGAATTGTTAGAAAAAGTAGAGATTAGTCTTGAGCCACCAAATGGAGAGAAAAAGGATGGAAGGAATGTGACGGTGTTACTCAATGGAGTGGACGTGAGTTGGGAAATCAGAAAAGCAGATATGGGAGAGGGAGCAAGCGTGGTCTCTCAGTACAAAGCAGTGAGAGAAAAATTAGTTAGTTTGCAAAGAGAAATGGCAAAGGGAATGTCGGTGATAATGGAAGGGAGAGATATAGGAACAAAAGTTTTGCCCAATGCCAAGCTCAAGATTTACTTGGATGCAAAGCCAATCGAGAGAGCTAAGCGTAAGAAGGATCAGATGGCCAAGGGGGGTGAGGAGATTACACTTGAAGAAGCTGAAAAAGATGTTGATACTCGAGATAATAGAGAGATGAATCGAGAGATTGATCCACTCCGACCAGCAGATAATGCCTGGATATTTGATACGACGGGGTTGCCTGTGGAGCAAGTTGTGAGTAGAATAGCCGAGAAAGTCTAAACAAGAAAGAAGTATTATGACAACTGGATTCCAGATTGCGATTGATGGGCCGGTGGCGGCAGGTAAGAGCAGTGTGGCCAGAGAGCTTGCTCGAACTACGGGATTTGTTTATGTGGATACGGGAGCGATGTATAGGGCCGTGACACTGATGGCGATTAGAAATGAGATAGAACTATCTGACGAGGATGCGCTTAGTCAATTAGTAAGGCGAATTGAGATTGATGTAAGAAGTCCAGAAGGAGATGAGAAGGATGGTCGGCTGAGCACGGTGCTAGTGGACGGCGAGGACGTGAGTTGGGAAATAAGGGAGGCCAAAATTAGTGCGGTGGTGGCAGAAGTAGCCTCAAAGCCTAGGGTGCGTGAGGTGTTGGTGCCCGTGCAAAGGAGAATTGCGCTAGGAAAGGATGTGGTGATGGAGGGGAGAGATATAACATATATAGTGTTACCTGACGCTGAACTGAAGATTTATTTGAGCGCGAGGGAAGATGTGCGAGTTGAGAGGTATCATTCGATGCTTGTTAATAAGAACAAGGATGTGACTCATGATTATGCAAGAAAAATTTTGAGAGAAAGAGATGAGTTGGATGCGACGCGTGAGGCGAGTCCGCTGAGAATCGTGCCTGGTGCGTGGGAACTAGATACTAGTGAGTTGACAATTAAGGGAGTGGTCGAGAAGATAGTACAGAGAATAGAAGAGATAAAAGAAGAAGAAAAATGAAAAAAATAATCGAGGAAAAGCCAGATTTTTCTGCGAAAGAGAATAAATCAAAGGATAAAAAAAAGAACCCCACTTCGCCTAAAGGCTCCGCAGGGGCACGGAAGGCGGTAAAGAAGAGGAAGAAAGCTAAAAAACAAGACAAGATGGCGAGGTGGAGCGGGATGATTCTTTTTGTAATTTTATTATTGGTTGGATTTTTGATGTGGGTGGCGGGAGAGGTAAAGACTTCGACGTCTGTAACTCCTGTGAGTAGAGAGCGGGGGGTAGAGACTCAGTCGCGAGTGGTTCCGAGTGGGCAGGGAGTGGAAATCGGGAGTGAGAGAGTGGTAATTGAGTAATTGAGAATCATATAATTTGCGAGTAATCTGAGTAGGTGTAATTTTGCTGGCGAGAACTCTCTTTAGGAAAAATATCACTCGACCGTTGCACTTGCTCGTAACATTTTTCTTAATAGGTTCGGGCTACTCACGTAAACCTGACTTTCAGGTTGCTTTGCAACTTGTGAGACTGCACAAAACTAACCCACTCAATTACTGTGTATAAATTATAAGATTTCACCTTCTGGCTCTGGATTGCAGTTGATGTGGGGTTCCGTGCCTGGAACGAAGTAGTCGTAGTGGGGAATATCAGTGCAGGAGAGATTGACTTTGATTAAGTTAGCGGGAGGGGAGAAGGTGTGAGGAGGTGAGTCGGTGAGGAGAGATTGGAAGGTTGTATTCCAAATTGGAGAGGCACCTGTTATGCCAGAGGCGACACTACTCATCGAGGTGTTGTCGTTGTTGCCAACCCAGATTCCCACAACATAATCTGAGGTATATCCAATCGTCCAGTTGTCACGCAGATAGTTACTGGTGCCAGTCTTAACGGCGACCTGATGTCCTGGAATATTGAGGACTGAGCGATAACCAAAAGCTGGAGAGCGAGCTTGGTTGTCGGAGAGGATGTTGCTGAGTTGATATGCAACTCCTGGGGAGATAATTTGCTTGGGTTGGGGGGAAGGGAGTGGGGGGAGGGTGGTGTGGTTGGTGGTACTGAGGATGGCGTGGGTGGGGAAGTAGGAGCCTCCACGAGCGAGAGTGGCATAGGTGTTGGTGAGCTCTAGTAGTGTCACGTCTCCGCCACCGAGCGTGAGGGCGAGGCCATATTGGGACGAATCATCCCATGTTGTGATGCCTAGATTCTTGCCGAGGGTAACAAGGCGATCTACCCCTAAGCTGTTGAGAAGTTTGATAGCCGGAATGTTGTAGGAACTGGCAAGTGCAGTGCGCAGAGTAACTGAGCCATGGAACTTGCCATCATAGTTTTTGGGGCAGTATGGAGCCTGGCCTCTACTATTAAAACAGATTGGAGAGTCATCTATGCGAGTAGAGGGGGTGAGGCCGCTACCGAGCGCGAGAGCATAGGTGAGGGGTTTGATGGAGCTGCCGGGTTGACGCTGACTAATGGTGATGTTGACCTGTCCATCATGTTCAGTGTCAAAGAAGTCGCGTGAACCTGCCATGGCAAGAATCTCACCGGTAAGAGGATCGAGGATTAGTCCTGCACCGTTACTGACATTAAGATGTTTGAGCTGGGCTACCTCCGAAGAGATATTTTTCTCGAGCATTTTTTGGAGGGAGAGATCGAGAGTGGTGATAACTTCGATACCACCACGGTGGACCATGTTTTCGCCGAACTTTTGGACGAGTAGATCTTGAACATACATCACAAAGTGAGGAGCAAAAATTCCGTTTCCCTTGCTGCGGAAAGTGAGAGGAGTTTCTTTTGCCATATTTACTTCTTCAATGGAGATATATCCCTCCCCGCGCATGCGATCTAAGACCTGATCTTGTCTGTGTTTGGCTAGGTACGGATTGACGCCAAAGGGAGAGAGGGTCGTGGGGGCAATCGGGAGTCCAGCAAGGAGAGTAGACTCTGCGAGGTTGAGGTCGGAGCTTGATTTGTCAAAGTAGTAGCGAGCTCCTTCTTCGATACCATATGCAGTTCCGCCGTATGGGACGTAGTTGAAGTAGAGTTCGAGAATCTCATCTTTTGTGTAGATTGTCTCGATCCAGAGGGCGAGGATGGCCTCCTTGAGTTTGCGGGTGAGGGTGCGTTCGGGGGTGAGAAGGGCGTTTTTGACTAGCTGTTGAGTGATAGTGCTGCCACCTTGGAGTGAGGTGCAGGACTGGATTCTAAGGGAGCAGGTGGTGTTGCTATAGAATGCTCGGATGATTGCGGTTGGGCTTATGCCGAGATGATGGTAGAAGGATTTGTCTTCGGCGGCGATGGTGGCGTTTACTAGATGATTGGGTAGATCTTCTAGGTTGATGAGGGTGCGGTTCTCGTCACGGTAGATTTGGTAGAGAAGAATGTGGTTGCGATCGTAGATCTTGGTGGAGAGAGCAGGGAGTGAGGTGGAGAGGGTGTGGGGATCGGGGAGATCGCGGAGGATGAGTTGATAGAAGGTGAGGCCTATTATAATAATAACGAAAGAGAGAAGGGTGAATAGGGGTTGGGTGAGGCGGAAATTCGGTCGGGAAAATCTTGGAAGAGTAATTTTGGGGAAGTGTAAGGGGAATCCAATTAGATCTGACCTTTTTGGGCGGCTTTTTCCGACAAGGACAGTCCTTTCGCCGGCTGGCGAGCCCTTCTTGGCTTGCAGCCAGGAATTCCTGTTAAGGACTGTCCTTAGACGCTTTGGGATGTTGAGTAGCTGATGAACAAAGACTTTGATCAAATGAAGGTAAGAAATAAAAAAGACCCCTAAGATTGTGAACAGAAAAAAGATTGGTTTACCAAGTAATTCAAGTAGGTGAAGTGGGTTAGTTTGCTTAGTTGAATTATGGTCTGGCACAAGGCTATTTTAGCCTGAAAATGAAGATATGTTAAGGGGTGTTAAGTGAGCGAATAGTTGACCAGAGATTAGGGTTGTCTCCCTCGTATCCAAGAGCCCAGATTGCGATGCCACCGAGTCCGGCGGATTTGACGAGTTCTAGTTTGAGTCTAATTGAGTCAACAGATTCATAGTAGATCTGTGAGATAATCTCGTTATCTTCGTCTCGCCTGATTGCGTAAGGAGTGAGTGAGTTGTGATCCCACAATAATTCGAGAGTGTTCTCATCAACTAACTCTTGAATGCGTTCGAGGGAGGCGACGGCTGCTCTAGTATCAGAGGGGGAGTATTTCATGTTGGAGTCTGTGTCCCATTCGTAGCCGTAGAAAGGGATCCCGAGGAGAATCTGACGACTATCAACGAGCTTGGTAATCTCTGCGAGGTTTTTGAGAATGTCGTGCTCAAAGAGTTTGCCAGCTCCACGGAGCGGTGAGTTGGGTCCTGAGATGTCGCTAGTGGGAAGGTGGTAGTCGTAGGTCATGACGACGAAGTGATCTGTATGCTCAGCGAGTGCGGCAAGATCCCAGATTCGAGGGCGTGAGGCGGCGGAGGGGTAGATGCTGATACTCAGCATGGCTTGTGGCTTGTGGCTTATGGCAGATAGCTCTTGGGAAAGTTCTTGGATGAAGAGAGTGAAGTTATTTTTAAGCGAGGGTGGGATGCCACCGAGTGGTTCGTAGTCTACGTTGACTCCTGCAGCTCTACTCTCTTCCATATATGTTTGAATGGTGCGGACAGCCTGGCGACGAGAGTTGGAGTTATTAAGAAGTGACTGGAGAGCATCTTGGTCATAGGGCATAAAGGTAAGAATGAGAGACTCTGGGCGAATATCGGAATTACTTAGAATCCGTTTGTAGTTGGTGTAGCCGGGCTCTTCTTCACCAGGCCTATCGAGTTTGACTACGTGACCATCACCACCAAGGTGGAGAGTGAAATAGGCGAGATGGGTGGTGGAGTTAATGGCCTCAGGCGTGAGTTTTTTTACGTTCCAGTAAGGCAAGAATCCAATTATTTCGTAATTGGATTCTTGCGTGTTGCCGTTTTGCAGTGGATTCAGTATCTCAGTAGGAGATGCCGGAGAGAGAGGAGATTTGGGTGGTAGAAGTAGGTAGGTAGTAAAACTAGTGAGTAGAATACTGCTGATAATGAGCCATGATTTGAGAGGGCGAGTCATATATCCTCATCGAGATTGGTGAGGTCGATGTAGGGAATAGTGAGGGGAGGCTCTTCGTACCCCTCAGGGTATGGATCGCAATCAAGACAATAATCTTTAACAAATGGATCAGTGCCGACGAGGTGTTCTTGCTCTTCGATGTTGCCAAACTCTTCTTCTGAGTTAGGAGGGTGATGGGTGTCTCGGTTGACGAAGATCTGGCGTTTCTCTACAGTTTGGATGGTGGAGACAGAGTCCGTGAGGAAGTACTCGTAGCGGGTTTCGCAGGGATTGTCAGCAGCGGGGACTGCGCCAGAATGCGTGCAAACTGTGGCTCCCTCGACTCCTTCTGTTGGCTGATATGGTCCGGGAGTCTCAATATCAACTAAGGCAAGTTTCATGAGATCTTGCCAGATAGGTGAGGCGCCTGTAATACCTGAGGCGACATAGCTCATGGGAGTGTTGTCGTTGTTGCCCACCCAGACTGAGACGAGACGATCTCTAGTGTAGCCGATCGTCCAGTTGTCACGCAGATTGTTGGTAGTACCAGTTTTGACACTGACGGTTTTACCTCTGACATTAAGAACAGAAGAGGTGCCAAAAGAATCAGCTCGCGCGTTATTGTCATGGAGAATGTGAGAGATAAGAAAGGCGGTTCCTGGGGAGAGCACTTTTTCTGGATGATCAACTGAAGGGAGAAGGTCGCGCGAAGTTTCGACGTATACTGATTTGCCAGAGGGATTGTACTGTTCTAGAATTTTTCCCTGCGAAGTTTCGACTTTGAGAATGGGCTGGAGGGCGACTTTTGTGCCAGAATTAGCAAAGACCGCAAAAGCCGAAGCTAAGTCAGTCATCATGACCTCACCCCCACCGAGCGTGAGTGAGAGACCATAGTTATCAGGGTTATCCCAGGTGGTGATGCCCATCTTAGTGGCAAAGTTGACGAAGTTCTCAAGGCCGTTGAGTGCCAAAACCTTAACCGCTGGAATATTATAAGAATTGCCGAGTGCGAAGCGAATCTGGGTGGGACCGCGAAAACTGTTGTCGTAGTTTTTGGGGCAGTAGGTGGGTTGGCCGATGAGGGTAAAGCAAATGGGTGAGTCGATGAGCATGGTGGACGGAGTAATGGTGCCAGTCTCGATACCGAGCGCGTAGTTGAGAGGTTTGATACTGCTTCCGGGTTGTCTGAGTCGAGTTGTAACGTTGACTTTGCCGTCGATCTCGCTATCAAAGTAGTCACGGGAGCCAATCATCGAGAGGATCTCGCCAGTTGAGGGATTGGTGATGAGAGCGGCCCCGTTACTAACCTTGAATCTCTCAAGTGAGCTAATTTCGGCGCTTAAACTGGCCTGGGCGTCCTCGTGAAGTGCGAGGTCGAGAGTGGTCGTGACCTGGAGTCCTCCCTGCTCGAGAGTAGTGACACCGTATGTTTCTTCGAGTAATTCCCTGACATACATGACGAAGTGGGGAGCTTTGATGTCGGTTTCTGATGAGGCATAGATTAGCTCTGTGTTTTTGGCTCGGAGGGCCTCTTCCTCTGTGATGTGGTTTTCTTCTACCATGCGAGAGAGAACCTGAGCTTGCCTGTTTTTGGCGGTATCTGGTGAGCGAAATGGTGAGTAGCGGCTTGGCGCCTGGGGGAGGCCGACGAGAAGGGCGGATTCTTCGAGGGTGAGGTCATGAGCGCTTTTGTCAAAGAATTTGCGAGAAGCAGCCTCGATACCATAACTAGTGCCTCCATATGGGATGTGGTTGAGGTACATTTCGAGGATCTCGTCTTTTGAGTAAAGAGTCTCGGTTGCGACAGCAAGGAAGGCCTCGCGAATTTTGCGGATTACGGTACGTTCGGGAGTGAGGAGGGCTACTTTGACGAGTTGCTGAGTGATGGTGCTGCCTCCTTCTAACCTTTGACCTGTGATGGTCTTCCAGGCTGCGCGGATGATCCCGCCAGTATCAAAGCCGTGGTGGGAGTAGAAGTTTTTGTCTTCTATGCTGATGGTGGCGAGTTTGACATAATCTGGGAGATCAGCAAGCTTGATGGGAGTGCGATTCTCGTCGGCGTAGATCTCGTAGAGAAGCTCGCCGTTACGATCAAGAATCTTAGTCGAGATTGGGTAGATGTCTCTTTGGAGAGTTTTTGGCGAGGGGAGGTCGCGGAGAATAAGGAAATAGAAGAGCGTGAGAAAAATGATGGAGAGAGTAATTATGAGTTTTTGTTTTTTTCGGCCAGAAGTGAGCCAAGAAGGAAGTTTGGGAGAGAACTTCTTGGTTGGAGTGGTCTTTTTGTTTTTTGGCTGAGGTTTTTTACTTTTGGACATGGAAACATTATAACTCAACTGTTATACTCGCTAATATCTTATGAAGACACTTGTAGAAGACGTCAAGATTGAGCTAGCGAGACAGAAAGAGCGAGGTGTGTTGTTGGTGTTATCTGGTCCTTCTGGGGCAGGAAAAGACACAGTAATGTTAAAACTCCTCAATAAATTCCCGAAAATGCAGAAGTTGGTGACAACAAATAGTAGGCCTAGGCGAGAGGATGAGAAGGATGGTTTTGATTATCATTTTGTAAATCGAGAAGAATTTGAGAAGTTAATTGCTGAGGAGGCGTTTTTTGAGTGGGTTGAGTATCGAGGTCATTATCGTGGGGGGCAAAAAAAACATGTTAAAGAAGCGCTTGAGTCTGGGAGTGATGTGATCTGGAGAATCGATGTGAGAGGGGTAAAAAACATTCGAGAAAAAGTAAAAGAGCAGTTTCCACATTCGGCTTTTGTGTTACTAGCTGTTGAAGATATGAAAACTCTTGAGAAGAGAATGATAGAAAGAGAGAGCGAGACTGGTGATGAGTTGAAGTGGAGTATGGATATTGCGGAGTGGGAACAGCGACAATGGAATGATTTTGATTACATTGTTTCTAATGAAAATGGAGATTTGAATAAAACAGTAGAGAAAGTTGCGCGAATTGTCGAAATAACACGAATGAAGGTGTAAACATTTGGTGAATGAGTGATTTTGGTATAATTCAGGTATTGTGATTTTAGGTTGACTGAGATAATAGTTGAGTTATGCGAAAGAAAGTCGGGTAATTGTGAGTATTAATAATGCTTATGATGCGCTTCAAAGTCGAAAGAATATTGGTGAATGCTTTAGAGAAATGTATGGTTGTGAAGATGCAATTGAAGTTGAAGGTGTTGATGAGAACCTTTTGATTGTTCATGACTTTTATCCAGTTGGGTGGATGGGAGTACATTTGATTATTTTTTCGCAAGATGATGTTGTGTCAATGGCGAGATTGAACAAGAGCAAGCTTAGTGAAGTCGTGAGATCTATCGATATATTGTCGCGAAAAATAGAACTACAATATGAGGGTGAGGTGGTGATATTTGAACATGGAGCAGGAGATGTTGATGAATGTGCTGTGGGTTGTGGTGGTTGTCATGTTGATCATGCGCATTTTCACTTATTGCTATTACCCCCTGGAATTACTCTTACTGACTTGAAGACAGTAACTACAAGTTATTTAGAGAGAATAAAATGGTTCAGTCAAAATAGTAGTGAAGAAAATATT
>CAXCDZ010000024.1:0-11964 GCA_963981525.1 uncultured bacterium
TCCATATCCCTCCAGCACAAACTCCGACAGCTCCCCTCCATCTCCCTTTCCCAGTCCCCTATCAATCGCCCGCTCTATATTGACGTTAGGCATATTAGCTGCCCTTGCTCTCTCAATTGCCAGGCGCAAAGAAAAATTAATCTCAGGGTCACCCGATCCACCCTTCTTGACTGCGACCGCGATTACCGTCGCTAACTTCGTAAAAATATTCCCTCGCTTTGCGTCCATCGCCGCTTTTTTGTGCTTGATCGTACTCCATTTACTGTGGCCTGACATATTCAATATTCTACCACTCCCCTTGACAACTCACACTATTCTTCGCATAATGCGAGAATAACAAAATGCAAGATATAGTACGCTCAGCCATCAATGCTTCACTCGCCTGTAACTGGGAAGAAGCCATCGACCTCAACCTTCAAGTTCTTGCTAATAATCCAGATGATATCGGCGCTCTCAACCGCCTCGCCCGTGCCTACACCGAACTAGATCAAAAAACATCAGCCAAAGAAATCTACCAGAGAGTCCTCACGATTGACAAATTTAACTCAATCGCCCTCAAATCCCTCAAGATGCTACCCAACAAAAACAGCGTTGTCGACAAAGTCATTATCGAAGAAGACTTCATCGAAGAACTCGGGATAACCAAAACTGTCAAGTTAACCAAACTCGCCAGCAAAAACATTCTCCTTACCCTCTACTGCAAAGAGCCACTCACTCTCAAGCCACGCGCACGCCTAGTCTCAATCGAACGATCAGATGGGGCCAGAATCGGCTCACTTCCAGATGATCTCTCTCTAAGAATTGGCAAACTCATCAAAGCAAGCTACGCCTACAAAGCATGTATCAAATCCGCCACAGACAACACAGTCACGATCTTTATGCGCGAGGTCAAAAGACCCTCTCGCATCACTGCCTCCCCTTCCTTCGCACCCAATCTCAAACTCAAAGACCTCCGCAAACGCAGAAAACATAAATAATTATTCCAAGTGTCTCTCAATCACTGCCGTTGCATATACTCTCACTAAGTTGTAGATTTTTCGCAGGCTGACGAGCCGAGAACAAAGGCAGATTTTTCAGCAGAAAAATACTGGTGGTCTACGTTTAGGGAGATGTGTATGCAACAAAATGCGTGATTGATTACCTAAAACAATTCCTCCGCACTCCTCCCCAGCTCCACCACAATCTCAGCCCGATACTCACTCGTGTCTCCCCTTACGATATTCTCCCACCCAAACCACGAATAGAGCAGCTTCTGCATTCTCCCTGCCTGCTCCTCAGTCAACTCGTTAGATAACGTAACGCGCACATCTTCTTCTTGTCCTGTATCTCCCCGTACCGCGATCACCGATAACCCAGTGTTCCCAAAAAAACTCGAGACATCACTCGCCAGACCCACGATCCCACTCTTATTAATCACAGCCACTCCCAGTCCTTCTCCTCCTACTCCCCAGTCAAGCACTCGCTTACCGAGGAATTGCTGCAATCTCCCTTCCTGGTATTCATACTCATCACGCTCATTGGTAGTGAGCACCCCAGCTCTCGTAAGCTCCTCTTTCTCCACTCTTTTCTCAACATAACTCGCGCTTCTCAAGAGCATTAAGAGCGCATCTAGTCTCTCCACACTACTCACCTTGCTTCCTTGTAGGATCACTCTCCACAGTCCCTTTTTGTAGCCTGCTTTTTCTCCCTCTAGCTCAATATAGCTCATGATCGGCACCTTCATAAAACCCTGGACCTTCTGCCTCGTAAACTCACCAGATTTCCCCTCGTACGACCCTAGTTTGTACAGATCTCCGATCTTATAACTCCCCACAGAACGTGACGAGATCATCAGGTCTCTCGGCCAGTCCAGTACCACTATCTCTTTTTCTTCTGGGTCAAACGACAAGAACTCGACCTCACCCCCACTACTTGCCACCACTAGATTATATCGATAGTTCTGTCCCAGTATTTGTGAGCTATATACCTGCTCCTTCCCCCACAGCAAGAGTACAGCTCCCACTACTACCCCAATCACTAGATTCCGATATTTATTTTCCACTTATCTATGCTAACACAATATCAATCACTCCAATTACCTCCCTACGGCAACACCTTTTTTTGTTGCAGGCTTACCTTTTTCCTCAATAAAAGTTGGAGTTGGCAAACAATACTCTTTGGCAACCTCTAGCGCTTCTGCAATGTTATTGGCAGGTGCACCGTGCATACCGTCAATTCCTTTGTTTATTTCTCCATGCTCACTTGATAGTATAACAATGTTAATCTCTTTTGTCATATTTACTCCTTACTACTATTTATCAGGCATTCCCACCATTATCCCATACTTCGTCAACTCCTGAGATATTTCTCTGCCTCCCACTCCGGCAGACTCTCCCAGCTCACGCGCTCCCCACTATCTGGATGAGTGATTGTGAGCTTGACGGCATGGAGCATCATTCGTCCTGTCCATTTGAGATCCTCCCGACTCCTCTTCCTCCCCGCATAGACCTTATCCCCCACAATCGCATGCCCTAGATGGCGCGCATGTACGCGGATCTGGTGCATCCTCCCAGTATGAGGCGAGAATCGTACGAGCGAGAACCCCTCATACCCAGTTGACTTAACTCTCATCTCAGCCGGGAACTCCCAACTCGCATACTCCTTCTCCACCACGTATCCTGTCCTACTCTCCCTCCCATCCTCCCGCACCCCCATCATCTTCCGATCATGCTTTGCACGCCCTATAGGCAGGTCAATTATGCCGCTCTTGGGCTCCCAGATACCGTGGGTCAGTGCGATGTACTCCTTCTTGGTCTCTCTCTCCTTAAACTGGCGCAGTAGCTCCACAAAGGCTCTAGGAGTCTTAGCCAGGATCATCACACCCGAGGTTGCTTTGTCCAGTCTATGCACGAGTCCATCTCGTTTACGGAAATACTCCAGATCCTCCTCACTCACCTCATCTTGCTTGACATTATCCTTATCAATTCTCTCTCGATTCCAGTCTTGGACAGTCTCAACCTTGACCGTATCAGCACAGTTTGAGACCACACCCATCGGCTTGTTAACTACTACGATCTCATCATCCTCATAGATTACTTTGATTTCCATACCTACATTTTACAACATTTTACTTGTGCACAAGGCGTACCCGTGCTCACTAAGTTGCCAGGCCTGCGCAGAGCGACGGCTCGAGCATGCAGGTGAATTTGCCAGCAGGCAAATATTACCGGCTGTAGCGTTTAGGGAGTGCGGGTACGCCTTGTGAGAGCAAGTATATATGTTGTCACTCCTCCTACTATCAAATAATCCGCAAGATTATTGCTCACCAGGCCCAGCAAGCTCCAGTAGTCTGGCACTCCACCCCAAACCATCCTACTGATCACATTCGCCGATCCTCCGACCAGAACCATTAACAATCCAATCGACCTCTCACGCAAGTACCAGTACAGAACCCCAGCGAGTCCCAGCACGATCCAGAGATCAGAGACGACCCATCCCCCACTCACCCCCAGATTAATTACCGCATTATTACCGCCTACACTCCAATACTTAAGAGATAAATCAACCACTCCGGCCACTACAACCAACAACCCTCTCTTACTTACCACTCTTTGCACATTCCAGACATAGTTCTGCGGTAGGATTGATCTTTAATCGATCCGTATCCACCATTTTCTTGCACGCTGTGCACTGCCCAAAGCTCCCATCCTCAACGCGTTTCATCGCTGACCTCACGTGCCCAAGTGCCTCCTCAGTCTTCACGCTCAGCGCCTTACTCCTAGCATGCCCTTCTTGCTCTGCGGCCTCCGTATCATCACTTGCATTATCATTTAGTCGGGCTTGATCACTAAAAGGATCTTCTTTTAGAAGCTGCCTTTTACGCTTAATTAGATCCTTCTCACGTGCCCGAAAATACTCAAGAACTGGCTTAAGAAGATTTTTTGGATACTGCATTATTTACCTTCCCTTTTTTTCTTATTACGTAACCATTGTACTACGCTCACCTTGACTCCCCGCACTCTCCCCATCACGATCAGTATCGAGGTAAGTAATGCCAGAGTCAACGCCATCACCATCCACCAATTAGCTGCAATGATCGAGACTCCCAGATAATACACCGCCACCATACCAGAGAAAACTAGCATCGCTAGCCCGTCTTGTGCCACGCTATTCTCACCTTTGTACCATGTATAAAAGCGAAAGTTCTTCCGCACCATCGTAACTATCACAAACTGGATCAAACTCCATACAATCCAGATAGCATCCCCCGGCAACTCACCTCGGTTAAGCAGTAGTCCAATCGAGCCAAACACCAGTACCAAGCTCAGTGTCACCGCTAGAGAATCCAGTGTCCTCCAGATCTCCCACTCCTTAACCTGCACAAATTTAGCTATCACTACTCCCGCACTCACGATTCCCACCCCATAACTCATCCCCGGCTTGCTTAATATAGACATCATCTCTGCCCATCCACCCAGCTCCGCAAAATGAGTGAGTACGTACCCCACTCTCCCAAATATAAAAAAAGCAAACGTCGCAAGAAAATACCCATCAAACAGCGAGATTTCTGGCAAGTTTTCGTCTCTCCCCATCTTCCACCACCAGTAGAGTCCCGCAACCCACGCCAGCATCATCATTACTCCCATCGAATATATTCTTACCGGACCTAACTTGAGTAGTATTGGCAGCATATCTTGATTGTACTACATAGGTTACCGCGCCCCCAACGTAGCTACATGCGAAGTGGGGTATACTATTTCTTATGCTCTCTATCTCACACACGCTAGCAGGTGCCGCGATCGCCTATCACACCCAGGATCCACTTATTGCCACTCCCCTCATTCTCGCTTCCCACTATCTTCTGGATGCTGTTCCCCACTGGGACGCAGGCACGGGCCTAAGTAACGGTGACAAAACCGTCAAGTCTGCCATTCTCCAGGAGATTCCTGATCTCGCCCTCTCCGGAATCCTCGTTCTCATCTTTTTCCCCCCGAGCCTCGATACATTTTCCTCACTCTCCTCTATCGTTCAGTATGCCCCGTTCTGGGGAGCATTTATCGCACTGATTCCCGATTTTCTAGAGGCTCCACGTAATTTTCTCAAATGGGAACCCAAATGGCTTTCGCCTATCAATCGCTTCCACCACTCCTTCCACAACTCTATTCCACGCATGCTAGATGGTCTTGCTCCTCAATTCTTACTTCTCATTTTGATCTGGATGACTCGCTAAACTACTTTTTTACTCCATTAAGCTTTCCTTTACTCACTAAGGTTGCCAAAGTACTAAGCAAGCTCAAATCATTAACTACAGGCACACTTGCCTCAAAAACTCTCTTTTTCTTTCGCTGATTCTTCTTTTTTTCGATAACTTGACCCCAATAATTATTACAATTCTCTCCACCAAGAGAAGACACGCTCCTACACCCACATTCTTTACACATAGTTAATTTTATATTTAACCACATTCCGCAAGTCTCTGTATTTTTAGGATATAATCATCGTATTAGCCGAGGTGGCGAAATGGTATACGCGTGGGTCTCAAAAACCCATGGTCTCAACAACCATGAGGGTTCGATCCCCTCCCTCGGCACAAGCACTTCGAGTCCTGCAAGGACCCGAGAAATGCGTCCAGAAACGAAGTATTCTGGGATGCCCATTCACCGACACGCTGATACGCTGATATACCGACTAACTGACACACTGATATGCCGACACGCTGATCTTATCTCCCATGCTCCAATCCATAGAATCGCACCCTATCCCCACGGAATCTCAGATCAATCGTCCTCACCGCACCATTACGATGCTTCGCAATCGAGAGTTTCATATTCGAGATATCCTCATCATCTTCTCTGTACAGGAACATCACGACATCCGCATCCTGCTCGATCGATCCACTTTCACGTAGATCAGATAACTGAGGCTGGTTCCCACCCCTATGCTCCACTGCACGCGATAGTTGAGCTAGCGCCAATACTGGCACCTTGAGTTCACGCGCCAGATTCTTGAGTCCCTGCGAGATCTCTCCCACCTCCTGTACTCTGTTCTCCTGACTTCTCCCTCTCATCAACTGTAGGTAGTCAACGATAATTAGGCCCAGATTATGTTCACTCTTGAGCCTCCTTGCCTTTGTTCTCATCTCTAGGATCGAAAGACCTGGAGTATCATCTATAAACATCGGCGCCTCCGCAAGTACTCCCATCGCCTCAGACAGCTTCTCAAAGTCCGTACTACTGAGCTTTCCAGTCTTGAGTCGCCATGCATCAATATCAGCTTGTCCCACAAGCATACGGTCAACGAGTTCCTCTTTACTCATTTCCAGAGAAAAGAATCCGATCGGAACCTTCTTAATAACCGAGGCATACTGAGCGATATTGACGGCAAAAGCAGTGTTATGCACCACAATATCGTTGGCCACAAAGTTATGTAGCTCTGGCACACTCAAGTCATAGACATTCTTCTCTCCTCGCGCCTCAATACTCACAATCGTATCCCAAAAGATATCACTCTCCGCGTACTGCCTCAACTTGTCAGATTTTAGCGCCTTAGCCATCCCCAACACACTATCTCTCCTCAACTGCCTCTTGCCCACATGAAAATTGTGACTTTCTGGCTTACCCATCTTAATCGCAAGCTCTCTCCAGCTCATTACGCCCATCTCACTCTTAATAATTTCCCAGATCTCCATCGGCAATGTATCTTTTGTCCAGTTGCGCACTGCACTTTTCTCGCTCACTATTTTTCGAGCCTCTTCAACTTTTTCCTCCTTACCAAAAATCCCAATTTCATCAATAAAACTGAGAATATCACCTGCCCCCATTACCTCCACTTCATAAGCAATTTTTATACCTCCACCATATCTAATTTTCTTCTTCCTTAACTTAGCAATGATCCCGAATCGCAGTAACAAATGTTTTACCTGCTCAGCCAGCTTATATGAGCTAGATGCATAACTCACCAATACTTGCTCACTACTTCTCACCACCATACTTCCGTCGCTTGCATATAGCCTGTTTAAGAATAAGGCAACTTGCTCTTTCTTTAGCTCAAATATCTCATCAGGGATAGACTTCTCAAGAGAGCTCTTTCCCATCAGCCCCAACTCACGCAACCACTCTGTCACCTGATTTACATGAGGGTCAGTTATGCTCGTATCATCCATCGCTTCACTTACTTGTTCCAACATTACCCCGCTTGGCATTTTGCCACCATTCACCCAGTGACTAACTGAGGCTACACTTACTCCCATCTGCTCTGCAAACTTAGCCTGAGTAATCTCGATTCTCTCAAGATATCTCTGCAGGTTACTACTAAATATTTCTCTCATTTCTGATTTCCACTCTTTTGATTTTTTTACCACCAGAGTCTGAGTTCTTTTTCCTGATTTTTCATTCTTTACCTCTACTCCGGGGAAATTAGCAATAGCACGGGTAAAATCTTCTCGCACCTTTAGCGAACTATTAGTAAATCTCGCTGTACGGTTAGTCAGGCCTCCGTCACCCAAAAAATATCCGAGTGCAATCAACTTATTATCTTCCCACTCTTTGTTTCCCCAGACATCCATCACTCTTGGCACACCAATACGCTCACCAATCTCAAGATCTTTAACCTGCACCCACCCTTTCATAGTTAGTAATGGATGCACAGAGGTAGCCTCAATCTTATTCCCCAACTTAGTCATCACTTCCCAAACAGGCTTAACTCCGTCATCTAGGTAAACTTTTGGAGTTCTTCTCTCCATCTTTCCCTCAGCATTCATACTCATTACATCTCCATTTTTTCTTCCCACCATCTCATCGATCCTAGATCTTGCACCGGTCTCAGGATCCACCATCCACGTGTCACCAGTCACACACTTTCCTGTACCAGGTCTCGCCGCCAAAATTAGCAAGTTAGAGTCCTGCAGTCCAGCCAGAGTCTTGTCTAGATCAGCAAACCCAGTCTCGACCCCTCGCAGACTCCCCGCATTCTTAGTCAGTTCATCCAATCGGTCAAAACTATCCGACAACACACTCTTAAGATGTACAAACCCCTGCTTTACATGCTTCTGAGAGAGATTAAATATCCTCTGCTCTGCCTTATCAAGGACTTGCCCGATCTCCTCTCCCTCATCAAAACTCATCTCCACGATCTGACTAGATCCACTAATTAGCTTACGCCTCGTATAATAATCTCTGATAATCTCACCATAATTCTTGATATTGGCAGAGCTGGGCACTCCCTCTACCAAACTCGAGAGATAACTCACTCCTCCCACATTCTTGAGTTTTTTCTGCTCTTTGAGTTTTTGCGGCAAAGTCACCAGATCAATCGGCTCTCTTAGCTCAAACAAAGTCAACATCCCATCATAGATATCCCCGTGCTTTTGCGCATAAAAGTGTTCAGGACGCAAAAACTCAGATACCTGGACTATCGCATCCTTATCCAACAGGATCGATCCCAGAACACTACTCTCAGCGTCATCACTATGTGGAGGGACCTTACTTACTACCATGCATACATTCTATCAATTTTCCTTCTCTCCCACTATATGTCTATGTAATACGAACTATGTACTAATCACCCAAACAGAACGATCTCACTTAGATCAGCCGGCAAAGTTGCCTTTGCGAGGTTCAGTGACTCAACACTCTTAACTCCCTTACCCATCGCCTCCACAAACTTGTCTTTCTTGCTCATATCCCCCATCGGAATAATATATGTTGACTCAATCTTATTTACTAACTCCACCACTGACTTGAGCTCCAATATCCCCTCTCCTCCAATCGGAACCATCACAACATCGATGTTATCCAAGAGATCACTCAACGTCTTCCCCGGCATTTCTGTCAGGTTACCTAGATGTGCGATCCTCAGATCCTCGACCTGCATCACATACACGATGTTCTTCTCGCCTGATTTGTACCCAAAAATCGAGATGCTCTCCACCTCATACTCACCTGGCTCATCAATTACAAAGGGTGCTTTCCTTCTCGAGGTCGCACTCACCTTCTCCTCTTCATCATTTGAGCCACCTTGTCTCGAGGAGATCGTCACTAGGTCAGCACTTACCTTACTCATCGCGCTCCCCGTACTCTTCCCATACGGATCCATCACCACTACACCTGTTTTTGTCTTGATTCGAAATGCAGATTTGCCCAAGTGCGTTATTTCCATATTCGTTAGTATACAACATATTTTTAAGATGCAGTTGACTTCAGAGGACGTACGCCTTAGACTAGTCATCAATGAAAGCCCGCAAAGAAATCACTATTGCAATCGTTATAGGACTATTAGTTGGTCTCGTCGTGGTCGGCGGTATTATCCGCGCACGCACCGCACTCAGCAATATCACCCCTCCAGAAGTATCATTTAACAAAAAAAAGGCAAAACCCTCTCCCGAGCCTGATACACAAGATCCCTTCCTCACCCACACCACAGAAGATAACCAGGTCCTGAGTGAGGACTCCCTCACACTCGTTGGCACCACCCTCGCCGACACCTACATCGTTATCCTAGGAGAAAAAAGCGAGTACATCATCGTTCCTAGTGATACCGGACACTTCTCACAAGATGTCGCCCTAGTGACAGGCGCCAACACCATCACCATCACTAGTTACGAAACTGACGGGAATAGCCAAGAGCAGACACTCAACATTGTTTATACTACCGCAGAGATTTGATCTCTTGCTCAATTTCTGATATACATCTTCTGCATATGAAAATAACTCATCTCACTATCCTTTTTGCAGCACTTACGTTTACTATAGCCCCACTAGTCATGGCCGATAACCATACAGATTCTGAGGAGGTTCAGGAGAATCTCAGCGAAAGAATCAAAGAGTACGTGAGTAGCACCGAGATCAATGAGGTCGCAGAACCCAAGCTCTACGGCTGCATCGGCGAAGTCACTGATATTATCCAAAACACCATTATCCTCAAGGACAAAGAAGGCAAAAAATCTATCCGCATTAACGATGACTCCACCATTCTTCGCTCGCCAGGCTCAAAAGAGATTGATCTCGAGAGCGTTCGCATTACTGACTCGATTATTGCGATTGGCAACCTCACCACAGAAGACGAGATCACCGGCCGACGCATCATCGTCAGCGTCAATGAGCTCACCCCACCCAAAAAAATCTCCGGCCTCGCCACAATCACCTCAATTGACAAATACTCCTTCACTCTCCAGGTTGATGATTCCGAGGAGCCGCTCGAGCTCTTTTTTACCAAGTCCACGATCTACAAATCTCCCACCGAGATTCTCGAACTAACTGACCTCTCCGTTGGTGACGAGATTCTCTACACCGCAGGGCTTGACTCAGACGAGGACTGGTCCGCCACGATTGTGATGCAGATCAAGCCTTCCGAGCTAGACTCTCCTGACTACACAGATCCCACCTCCACAGACTCAGAATAACTCTGTATAATTAACCTCATGAAGCAAATTTACCAAACCCTCAAAGGTTTCCGCGACTTCTTGCCAGCAGACAAGAGGGCTCGTGACTATGTCGAGAACAAGATCAAGGAGTCCTTTCAGCTCTTTGGTTTCGAACCCTTAGAGACTCCCACTCTCGAGTACGCAGAGCTACTCACTGGCAAATACGGCGACGAAGCAGACAAACTCCTCTACACCTTCACCGATCGAGGCGAGCGTAAGGTTGGCCTCAGATACGACCAAACTGTTCCTACAGCTAGAGTTCTTGCTCAGTATCAAGACCAGCTCGGCAAGGGTTTCCGTCGCTACCAGATCCAACCAGTCTTTCGCGCCGATAAGCCCCAGAAAGGTCGCTACCGCGAGTTCGCCCAGTGTGACGCTGACATCTTTGGCTCCACAGACTCCATCTCCGACGCCGAGATTCTCGCAGTCTACTACAATATTTACCAGAACCTTGGCCTCACAGATCTTGTCCTACGCGTCAACGACCGCCAGACCCTCTTCTCCACTCTCGAGTCATTTGCAACCGATGATGTTTCAGTCTCTTCGATTATCCAGTCAATCGACAAACTAGACAAAAAATCAACTGAAGATGTTACTCAAGAGCTAGTAGCCAAAGGTCTCCAGGAAGACTCAGCTTCTCAGGCTCTCGTTGCAATCAACTCAGCGAATAAATCAGACAACCTCCACTCAATTATCGATAGCGCAGTCCAACTCGGTGTTCCAGAGAACTCCCTCGAGTTCACCCCCACCCTCGCTCGTGGCCTTGACTACTACACCGGTATGATTTTTGAGGGTATCTTGCCAGGCCAATCTGGCTCAGTCGGAGGTGGTGGTAGATATGACCAGCTCATCGAGTCTCTCGGTGGCCCGTCCACTCCTGCAGTCGGATTTGGTCTCGGGTTTGACCGCACGGTACAGGCTGCGCTAGACCAAGGTCTCGTCCCAACAGATGACAACATCACCCGCGCTCTCGTCACCATCTTCTCCCCCGACCTACAGGGCCAGGCCCTTAAGGTTGCTAGAGACCTACGCTCTGCCGGTATCAACACTGAGGTCTATCCAGACAGTACTGACAAACTAGGCAAACAGCTCAAATACGCCAACAAAAAGAACATCCCCTTCGTACTAGTCATCGGCGAGGATGAGGTCAGAGATAACACCGTCACACTCAAAAACATGGAGACCACCAAACAGTCCACCCTCTCCCTTGACCAAGCCATCCAAGAGCTGTCATAGTAACGTAGTGACCAAAAAACGCCGCTTAGCCTATCTCGCCCTTATCACCACTGCGATTATCTGGGGTAGCACCGGAGCCGTCGCAAAAGGCACTTTTTCCGCTCTCAATCCAGCACAGTTCCTTTACTTCCGATACCTTCTCGCCACCCTTATCTCTTTCCCATATCTGATCTATCTCCTCATTAAGCTCAGACCCAAACTCAAAACTCTCTGGAGCATCATTCTCCTCGAGGGTCTTGCGATCCCTCTTCCCCTCCTCATGCTCTACGAAGGCGTGTACCGCACTTCTGCCGTCGAGGCCTCCCTCATCGGAGCCACCTCCCCCATTT
>CAXCDZ010000025.1:0-11607 GCA_963981525.1 uncultured bacterium
TTCATCTGCTTTTTCAACAACCCTCATCTTCAAAATATCTTCTTTCTTGATTCCCACTTGCCCCAACTCATCAACTAGCTCACTCATCACAGTATTCACCTCTTCCTGCAACACGCTCACACTCGCGCCAGATTTCCTAATCCCCATCCTCACCCTTGCTTCATCAGGTATCACCACCACCTTTCCCTCTCCGCTCACATCAAAAGTCGAGGTCATCTCGGTCATCGTACTCGTCACATTGATCGGCACTCCTCCCCCATATTTAAAAAAGAGCGCACCCACAATAAAAGTCGCCAGCACCGAAGCCAGGATATTAAAAAACGGCGACCCAAACAACGCCTTCAGGAGCAAATCCTTCTCCTCTTTCTTCGTCAATCTTATTTCTGTCATGCCTCAACTATAACATAGTTAACTCATGAACTTTCTAACAACTAGGCATTCACATATTTTTTAAGTTGTAAAAAATGTCGCAGCACGACGGTGCGAGATCTTACAGGCAAATTTTCAACAGAAAATTATGCGTGGTTTTACGTTTAAAAACATGTGTGGGATGGCTAGTAAGAAAGTTGGTGATACTTATCCAATCCTTGACAAACCTCCGCCACTTAGTGCATAGTAAACTCATGCCTAGCAAGTTCCTACTTCGTAATTTCCAACCCAACCAGACCTACCACCTCGCCCATTATAGTAAGCCAGGCCAACCCCTCTTTATCGACCAAGCAGACTACCAATCATTCCTCCTCACCCTCTCCTACTACCTCCGCTTTCCTGACGGCGCCCCACTCTCTTGGGTTCCCCGTTTATCTGCAAAAGCTTTAGCCGCCAAACAAGGCCAGTCACAGTACAAAGGCAACCCACCAGTCACTCTCCACTCATTTCTCCTTCTCCCCGACCACTTCCATCTCATCCTTACAGAGAACATAGGAGCTCCCAAACCAGGGATCAGTGAGCTCATGCGACGTGTTAGTGTGGGCTACGCCATGACCTATCGGAAAAAGCATGGAGGCAAAGGCTCAATCTACAAGGGTAAATACAAAATGACTCCCGTCGACGACAACACTCTCCCCAACCTGATCCCCTACCTTCACATGCACCCAGATATCAACTCCACCTTCCTCAAAGACCCCCTCCACTCCTCACTCTCTGACTACACGGGCACTCCTCGCTCCTGGCTCAAGCTCATGCCCACAGCAGACTCTCCGGAACTTACCAAACTGGGCAAACTCACACTCGATGTTGTATAGTTAATCTATGCAAAAATCAATCTCATATCTCACCGCCGCTCTCATCCTCCTCCTCCCGCTCATTTTCTGGACCATCACTCCCAACTTCTTTACCACTCCCAAACAGCTCCTCCTCATTGTCATCACCTCGGCCACACTTATAGCTTGGCTCGTTGACTCGATCCGCCGCCAGTCCCTCACCTTCACCCCCAGCTCACTCACATTTCCCCTCATCGTTTTTATTACTGGAATTATAGTTAGTATTGCCACAACTCAAGAAGCTGGCACCGAAGCTCTCGTCGGCAGAGGCTCCCTCTATCTCGCCTCAGCAGTTCTTGCTCTCATGATCTCCTCTCACTCTTCTCGTATTCTCAAAAAACTCAGTCTCACCGCACTCGTTCTCTCGTCCACTCTTCTCTCTATTCATTCTATTCTCCAACTCACGATTCTCCACACTCTCCCAACTCTCCCCACCTTCATGAACACGCGCGCCTTCTCGCTCGCATCCACTCCTCTTATTACCCTCTCTCTTATTATTATTGGTATTGCTACCTCCATCTCCTGGGCCACATCTACCAAGTCCAACTCCAAGAGAACCATCCTCCTCTTCTCCACTGCAATCCAGATTATTACAGTTGTCGCCTATCTCTCCCTCATGATTAGTGGGAGAGAACTCGTTCCCACCCTTCTCCCCTTATTGTCATCATGGTCAATCGCACTCGACTCTCTCAAGAGTACTCGCAACATCTTCCTGGGTATTGGACTCGCGAACTTCACCTCTTTCTACTCTTCCGTCAAACCGCTCTCTCTTAACTACACTCTCTTCTGGAACACCCTCCCCAACAGCGCAAGTAGCGAGCTCCTCCAGCTTCTGATCACTGGCGGCCTAGTCATCATCACGCCTCTCTTTCTCCTCATTACCTCATTCTTCTCGAGTATCAAAAACTCCAGGGCAAGCTCTCTCAATACTCCTCTCAAAGTAGCCACAATCACGACTCTCCTCATTCTTCTTCTGACTCCAGGCTCAATCATCACGATTCCACTTCTTTTCATTCTTCTCGCACTCACCGCTAGACCCAAATCCCCCAAAGTTCTCCAGCTCAACTCAAGTAGTATCTTCCTCACCACCGCCCTCACTCTCTCAATCGTCGTCACCGCTCTCTTCTTTAGTGGCAAACTCACCATGGCAGAGAATCATCTAAGGCAAGCTCAGCTTGCCGTCGCAACTAACGATGGCCAAGCAGTCTATGAGCACCACCTCCAAGCCATCTCACTCGTCCCCACCCTCACCAGCTATCACCTCTCCTACTCACAGGTCAATCTCACTCTCGCCGCCTCTCTATCGCAAGCTAACGAGCTCACAGAAGATCAGAGAACCCAGGTCACCCAGCTCCTCTCCCAAGCAGTCAGAGAAGCTCGCCTCACCACCACCATGCGCCCCAACCTCGCCACCACTTGGACCAACCTCGGCTCGATCTATCGCCAGCTCATCAACGTCGCCGATGGTGCCGAGGATCTCGCTATCAATAACTACGCTCAAGCAATCACACTCGACCCCGCCAACCCATCACTCCGCATCGAGCTTGGTGGTATCTTCTACCAGCTCGCAAGCACCGTAGAGGACAGAGACACTGCCAATAGCTACCTCATCCGCGCAGTCGAAGAATTCTCAACCGCCACTCAGCTCAAGTCAGATTACGCTAACGCCTGGTACAACCTCGCAAAAGCCTATGAACTAGCTGACAACATAGAGCTCGCCTATCAAGCCATGCAACAGGCCATCGCAAGCTTGGACGTCAATAGCCCAGATCTAGACCTAGCTACTCAAGAACTTTCAACCCTCAAAGCCAAACTCCCTTCTCCAACTCCTTCAGCCGACACGCAGACACGCCGAGACACTGACACTCTGACTACTCCCTCACCTCTCCCCTCCCCAATCTCAGGTGGACCCATCGAGCTCATCCCGCCATCTCCCACTCCAGAGCCAACTCCCACGCCTAGCGCAGATCCAAGCATTTGATTGTTCCCATTCATCGTGTCATAATTAATTTATGACCCTCACCAAACAAGACCTCACCAACATCAAACAATCTCTCCAACCAGAGTTCGACAGATTAGAGACAAAAATTGACAGTGTTAGCACAGAAGCCAAAGCCAATCACACCAAGCTGGATAGTAAAATAGCCAAGCTAGATACAAAGATAGATAACAAAATATCCAGCCTTACCCGCAAAATCGACAAACTCAGCAAAGACAATCGCAAAGATCACAACGCAATCATCGAATCTTTTGATGAAGCAGACCACAAACTTTCCAAGCGCGTCACTCGCATTGAGTCACATCTAACACTCCACTCAAGTTACACAACAGCCTAAGAGACAAGCATAGCTTTAACGTAATGTATCAATCTCATGTTAAAATACTCCCATCACCACCCAATCTTGGGCCGTTAGCTCATCTGGTAGAGCGCGTCTATGGCATAGACGAGGCAACCGGTTCAACCCCGGTACGGTCCACACTATAACTCTTTGATAAGCTCCTCCATCCCCTCCATCATCCCCGCACTCACCAAAAGAATCTTTTTCCCGATCTTCTCACCCAACTTCTTTACAATCTCTTCCTGATCAGACTTCTCCGTAATCATCTCCATCTTATTCACCACCACTATCTCTGGTTTATCCGCCAGCCCTTGCCCAAATTTCTTTAACTCCTCCCTCACCACTTCGTAATTTCTCACCAACTGATCTACCAGTTCCGAACCTTGCGCCTGCGAGTGTTCGGAACTTTGCATCTCAACGTCAGGAGCCAGCACATGGATTAGTTGGCTTGTTCGTTCCAGGTGCTTGAGAAACCACGGCCCAATCCCCTTCCCCTCCCATGCCTCCTCGATCACTCCAGGAATATCAACTAGGATGAGGTGTTCTTTCTTAGTTTTTAGGACTCCCAGGTTAGGCTCTAACGTCGTAAACGGATACCCCGCAATCTTAGGATTAGCTGCAGTCAGGGCCTTCAGTAGAGATGACTTACCGACATTCGGGAGTCCCATGATCCCCACATCCGCCACTACCTTCAGCTCCATCAAAAGATATTTTTCTTCACCTGGCACCCCATCCTCGGCCTCCATCGGTGCTTGATTAGTAGAGGACTTAAAGTGATCGTTTCCCCGTCCTCCCTTGCCCCCATATCCCACTACATACTCCTGTTTATCTTCCTTCAGATCAACCAATAGTTCCCTTTTTGTTAACAATTCCTCTAGATTCTCTCGTTTGCGAAGATTAAGTTCCATATACTGAGCTGGGATCAGATAGATCTCAGTTCCCACCGGCACACGCACAACTATATCCCCAGCGTTTCGCCCGCTACTCTTCTTCTCACTCCCTGGCCTCCCATTCCTAGCCTCAAACTTTCGCTGATAATTGTATTCCACCAGACTAGAAATATTCGCGTCAGCCACCATAATTACATCCCCCCCCTTACCCCCATCTCCTCCATCAGGACCTCCCTTTGGGATATACTTTTCTCGGCGAAAATGCACACTCCCATTCCCTCCGTCTCCCGCCTTGATATATACTCGCGCTAGATCTTTCACTGTGTCCCTCCGTAGCATCCCCACATATCTATGCGAAGGGGGATATTTATATTATACCAGGCAAAAGAGAATACCATATTTCTATTTTGCGAGTATTCGTTAAGAAATTGAGTTAGATTACTCTATTCATGTGAGTACCGCATTCTGGTTGAGTCCTCAACCAGAAGGACGCTACGAGCACTAATATAAGAACTTAATTTTAGTCACTCGACAAAATTGGAATTGGTATACTCTCTGTATGGGATCATCATATGATATAATGATTTAAATCATAGTATCAATAGGAGGTCCACATGTCCCAAGTTTCATTACGTCACCTACCAGCCCAAGTTGAGGGTCAGATCTACCAGATTTTTCTCGACTCATTCTCCCTTCACACGAGCCCCAGTGTCACCTCTAGTTTCCTCTCTGACCTCCTCTCCCCCGTCGAACGTCTTATGCTGGCCAAACGCCTCGCCATTTCCTATATGCTCCTCAAAGGCTACCCACATCGCACAGTTGCCGACACTCTCAGAGTTAGTCAGGCCACAGTCACAAAGGTCAATCTCTCGCTCAAGGCAGGCGACGGATACCGCCAGGTCATCACCAAAATGCTCAAAAAAGAACAGATTGTTGCCTTCTTCGATCAACTTGAGGCAAAGATCACTCAATAACTTTCTAATCACTAGACATTCACATATTTTTTAAGTTGTAAAAAATGTCGCAGGCTGGCGAGCCGAGACCTTAAGGCAAATTTTCAACAGAAAATTATGCGTGGTTTTACGTTTAAAATATGTGTGATATGACTAGCAGGAAAGTTGATTACAATATTTGCTATACTAACCCCAACTAACAACCAACAGCTAATAGCTAGAAACTAACACTATGCAGTTCTCACTACCCATTATCATCTTCCTCGCCCTCGCCTCTCTCAAACAGATCAATGAGTATGAGCGTGGCGTCGTCTACACCATGGGTCGTTTCTCCTACGTCGTCAAGCCTGGCTGGAAACTAGTTATCCCTATCTTTCAGACTTTTCGCAAAGTCGATATTCGCACCAAGGCAGTCGACGTCCCCAAGCAAGACACTATTACCAGAGATAACGTCACCTGCAAAATGAACGCCGTCATCTACTACAAGGTCGTAGACGCCGCCCGCACCATCAACGAGGTCCAGGACGTCACCTACGCCGTTCTCCAGTTGGCACAAACCACCATGCGTCGTGTCGCTAGCAAGGCCACTCTTGACGAACTACTAACCAACAGAGAAAAGATCGCCAAAGACATCCTAGGATTAGTCGACAAAACCACCGATTCCTGGGGTATAGACGTCCAGTCAGTCGAGCTCAAAGACATCGAGCTCCCAGAATCAATGGTTCGCACCATGGCCAAACAAGCCGAAGCTGAGAGAGAAAAAAGAGCCACCATCATCAACAGTGAGGGCGAGCTCAAAGCCAGCCAAAACCTAGCGAGCGCTGCTGCCAAACTCGCAGAGGCCCCTGGCGCGCTCCACCTGCGCACTCTCAACAGCATCAATGATATCAGTTCTGATCAGAGTAACACTGTAGTCTTTGCCGTCCCTCTCGAGATCCTTCGCGCTGTCGAGGGTATCGGCAATAGCTTCAACTCTAAGAAAAAATAGTCTTTCGAATCTCCGCCAGAGTTAGTCGCTTACTCCTCTGGAGATCTTTGATCTTCCTTACTCTCTCCACATTGTCTTGCGCATATAGTTGATATCCACCAGGACTATACTCAGCCACTTCTAACAATTTTTCCTTAGTATAGTGACGAATTGTCGGCACTGTCTCACCCGTCAACTTTGCCAACTCTCCTATCTTGAGTAGGTGTTGTTTCGCTAATTTCTGCACATTTTGTTTTTTCCCTTGTGCCTCCAAACAAATCTCTATTGATCTACCAACAGCTTTGTACATCAGAGCCTGATAGTCTCCCCCTCCCCCTCCTAGTTGGATCTTCTCAAGTGCGCTAAGATAACTTCTCCTCTCTTTCTTCTCAACTATTGCTGGTGGGTATCCCGCCTGCATCAAAAGCAAATTCATGATTAGTCTTGCTACTCTCCCATTACCATCTACGTATGGATGGATGCTCACCAACCTCAGGTGCATCTCAATCGCCCTTTCCACTGGACTCATCCCCCCATCACCCTCGATCCACTCAACCAATTCTTGCATCAACTTTGGTATCTTTTGCGCATTTGGCATCACCACTCTTGATCCCGCTATCCTCACCATTCCAGTTCGGTATCTTCCTGCATATTCATCATTTATTCCTCGCAGGATTATCTCGTGCAGCTGCAACATCATCTCTTCTGACACTTCCTCTCCATTTCTTACCTGCTCCAACACCCACTCATAAGCTCTCCCATGATTCACCGCTTCTAGATGTTCTCTAATCGTCTTTCCCTCTACTGTCAATCCTTTCCCTACTACTAATGCAGTCTCCTCCCTAGTTAGCGTATTTCCCTCTATCGCATTTGAGCTATACGTCAGCTCATTCCCAAACCACTCCTGTACCCCCGCCATCTCTCTCCACTCAAAAGGAATAGCAATCCCCAGGCTCTTTCTTTTCTTTTCCAATTCATTCAACACATCTTTCATATACCATCAAGTATAACCTTACACTTCACACTTGTCAACACTCCTTTGCAGCCCATCCCGCCCACGCCGTGTCACACAATTTTCTGGTAGTTAATTCATCAGAAATGCAGATACGTGCATATGGTATTGGGGAACCCTAATACCAGAACCACTATTATCTGTATATCATTAACTAGTCAGTAAATCTGTGACGCCGTGGCGGTGTCATTCTTTTTGGTTCTGTTTTCTTAGACAAGTAAGAAAATAGAACGCGGGTGTGCGTCGCCACGCACTACAAATAAAAACTCATTATTCTTCACCCAATCAATCTATTAACTTCTACATCCTTCTACCCCAATATTCACTCCACCATTTTTCTCTCCCAGAGGTAATTGATTTTTCCCAAAAGCAATTTTATTATAAGACCAAAACACCAATACTTTATAGGCTGATTGCCTCGAGTAGTCAGGTATTGTAGACTAAATCCATGTCCACTACTAGACGTAGCTATCTCATCGTGACCATCGCCTCCATCACAGTCTCTGGCATCCTCACTCTTGCCTACTACTACTTTCGCCCCCAGCCCATCTCCATCCACGAAGTCAGCTCAACCCCAGTCAACAACAGCATCACCAGCCATACCACTCTCACTGGGCGAGTCACCAAATCCTCCACCTCCAGTGAAAACGGAGACTTTTACCTCCAGACATCCAGCAGTCTCATCCGTCTAGAATACAGATCAGATCTAGATCTCCCCAGCCATCTTGCTACCACAGTCTCGATCACCGGAGAGCTCACCACCCAGCTTCGAGCTAATCCTGACAACATCCCAGTTCTCACAATCAAGTCCATCTCTAGTCAGGACTCACCATGACCATCACTCACCCTACTAGATCCAGACTACTCTCGATTTTTTTCATTCTCACCGCCACCTTCTCTCTCACTGGGATTGTTCTCATTGACCAGTTCTCCCCCACCACCATTCCCATCATTGCCGATATCGAAGAACGTGACGGCCAGATCTCAATACCCAGTAATACCACAACAACAAGATCAACCTACACTCCACCAACAATCATCCAAGCTAGACCAGACAGACCAACAGTTATTGTCAATCCAGCCTCCACCACAACCTCCACTCCACCCAAACAAGACAAGCCTCCCGCCCCCACCACAACCAGAGACATTCTCGAAGACGCATACAACCAGCAATACGACGAGGATAATCGCTACGGGGATCTGCAGGACGACGATAGCTACATGGGCCCCAACGAGTACACAGCTAGTGACGGACTTGGAGTTATCTCCGGCACCTACATCGCCCCCAACGGCAAGAGGTACGACGTAGCAACTGCTGCCACAGCTAGAGCCAGCGCCCAACACACCGAGACCGTCTCCGAGATTATTAGCAATCTCTCAACCGAAGAATTTGATAGTCTCATCAACAACATCAAGCAAGATATCCAAGATAACAACGAAATCAATAACATAGGAGACATCTCCGATCAAGATGCTTTTAACCAACTCTTTAACCAAACCCTCATCTACGACGAGTCAACTAGAGAGTTCATCCTCGCAGAACAAGAGTACAACGCCCAGGGATTCCAGGCTGAGTTCGACTCAGAGGAGAAGCGGACATCATATTTTAACAACTTTAATCTCTATCTCAACCAGGCATATAAGCTCCTCGCAGGAGACGAGGCGTTTATCGTCAACTGCACTGGCGGCGAATCCACTCTTGACTCACAGTGTCAAAAAGCTCTCAAACAGGCAAAGGATGCCCTCGCAGAACTAGGTGATACAGATAACGGCTACACCAACACCACCCAGTACATCGAGCTCCAGCTCGCACTCGACGCACTCACGAATAACGCAAGCGGTAGAGGCAGCGTTTTCCAGACTAATCTCGACTCTATCACCAATACTAGCCTTCGCAACTCCGTTATCTCCCTCGCCCAAGCTGCTAACGCCCTCACTCTCAGTAACGCATACTCCGGCTGCCAGTCCATTATCTCCCCAGACGTCCGTAATGCCTGCCTCTCTCGCTACGCCACAGAGGTAGAACAAGATAGTTACTCATATGACGGCACAGTCACGAGCATATCAGACGAATACCAGACTATCCAAGAGTCATACGAGGCGCAAGGTCTGATCACCGAGGAGGTCAAGACCAGCTTCGACACCACCATCACCGACTCCTACGCCACCAGCAAGCTCAAATATCTAATTGCACAACGGGATCAACCTGGCAACACCACCTACAACACCACCTACAACACCACCACCATCGAGAATCAGATGAATCCATTCATCGAGATGCTCTCGGAAAGCGAAGAAAATGACCAGCTCTCCTGTAGAGCCCACAATGGCGTCTGGATAGGTCTTGATCCAGATAACCCGTGTGTAACTAGCGACAACATAGCCAACACTACCACCACAATCGGCCCCACTATCCAGAGGCGCAATAATCTCACCTCTACCGCCACACTCCAGTACCCCACTCTCGATCTCTCACCTACTCCATTCCAGGATCGAGTCACCGACACCAGTGTTATCGAGTCTTGCGGTCAAAGCAATCAATCTGCCTGTAATACTGGCAATCCTTGCGACGATGGCCACTACCTCCGCAGTGATGTCTGCCAGCTCGATCCCCAGCTCAATCTCATTAGAGATAAGTCCGCCACTCTTGTCTCTGAGATTTATCAACACACCATCAGCAACTCTCTCAACATAGACGAGCTCACCACCATAATCACCAGTCTTAGCATAACCAATGGCTTTTCTCCAGATGACATCTCCTCAGAAATAATCAAAAGCGCCCAGTCTAGCTCCTGCTCAGGTGCCAACATCTACATGGAAGGCTTCAATCAATTCCAGTGTATTCCCTCTTCAGCTCTTGAATATCAATTCAACCAAAATCAAGCCCTCGCAGGTAAAACCACTCTCAAACGCGGTGATCTCAATCAAAAATGCACTGTCTTGTTCAAAAACTGCAATGGTGGTCTCTCATGTAACGAGTCATCTAATGTCTGCGAACTTAGTGACGAGACCGCACTCGCTCTCGCGCTGTCATATGCAGTCAGCGAAGGCAGTAGTGGTCTCACTGATACCCAACTCAAGATCATCTCTCTCAACTCCCCCACTTCATTCACTTCAGACTATATTGCCACCCCAGAGCTAGTTCGCTTTGACGCCTACAAACAAGAGCAAGATGACACCTTCTTTTCTGGTGGTGGTTGCTGGTTAGCAGTAGATCCAGGTCATGGTGTAGCCACTCAATTGCCCTCAGAATACTGCGCCAAATCTACCAAGCAAGCCTTTCTCACCACTATTCCCTCTAGCAAATGCCACTCTGAAGGTGGCTACTACGCCACAGGAGTTAGTGGTGGTAGTAATCACGGGGGGATAGACAACTGCTACATCAACACTAACTCTTCACTCGCAGGAGTTGGAGAAACAGTTGAGTATTTCGGCGCTCAATATCAACAATCGTGTGCCCCGGGACTCACAGAGTTTCAGGGGGTCTGCAGGGAGCAGATCTCACTCGCCAACGACCCAGAATACGCTGGTGGAGTTGTCGCCAGTAACATCGCAGACACAATAGAAAACTGGGGTAATAGCACCCCCATCCTTGGCCACATCCCCAAGCTTATCGGCACCTTCGCTAGTGCTGCCATCCGCGCCGTCTCCCCTAGTTATAACCAGAGTATCGAGGTTCGTGCCGAGTTCTCTCTCGCCCAGCGTGATCTCATTAACAATCATGCCACTAATAGGGTCAGAACCTCCGTCTCCTCAGGTGAGCTCACTGCCCTCCTGGACGAGGCCACGGCCGCCCGCGAATCCGAGATTATTAACAAAGAAATTTATCAACAAGATGGATATCTCCAAAACATTCTAGACGCCACCAAATATCTAGTCCAAAAATATAATCCCTTCTCCACTACCGAAAAACGTGCCGAAGCAAGCCAAAAAAGAGAAGAGCTTGTCGGATCATACGCCTATACAGCCCTTATCAATTCTTTTCAAGTTATCTCTACTTGGACCGGTGAGCCTCCCATCTCCCGTGGAGGAGCCGCCGGCACCAACGCTGGATATGAATTTGCTGGCAAAAGTAACGAACTCAATGCATCAGGCGAGGCTCAGTTCACCTGGGACCGAGTGCTCGCCGCCGGTAAGCCTGCTTACCAAGCCGCCTTCGTCGCTGGCGACGTCATCCCAGGAGT
>CAXCDZ010000026.1:0-11589 GCA_963981525.1 uncultured bacterium
TATCATCTTCCTCGCTCCATGATCGGTATGCATTGGGATGTTTCTCTCTCATCTCTGCTAGCCGTGCCCCAAGCGGAGCTTTTTGCGAAGTGGGGTGTTTCTTTTTCCCACCTCCACATTCCTTTACAAACTGTATTTGCTGATCATAGATTTCTCTTTTCCCCATCATGATAAACTTGTCAATCACCGCAACCGACAGTTTGCGAAGCTGCCTATCACGCACTACTACCTCAGGATGCACCTCAAAAGCTCGCCTATTCCACCCCAGGATATGTAGTCCCGACAACCTTCTCACTCTCGACAGAGCCACGTATCCCTGCCCGTACTCAAACACATCACTAAGATTCATGATCGCCTCATCCATCGTCATTCCTTGACTCTTATGGATCGTGATTGCCCAGGCTAATCTAAGGGGTAGCTGAGTAATCTCTGCCACTACTTTGTCATTTTCCTCTATCATCCAGATCATAGGCTCTACTTTGATTAGTTTCCCATCTCTCAATCGCACAACTGGATATCCATTCTCACCCGCAAACTCTTCTATCACCCCCAGCGTACCATTCACAAATCCATCCTTGGGGCTATTTTTGGTAAACATCACCGCTGCCCCGACCTTGAGCTCGAGCGATTCGGGACTCAAACACCCTCTCTTAAGCGCTTCTATTACTTGTTTTGGCCCGCGCTCACGCATAGCAAACTGCTCAGATTCGCTCGCTAGTCCCGCTAGAACCTGGTTGTTGATCCGGTCTACATCAACGTTGCGCGAAAACAGTTTTGGTACTTCACCTGGAGTCGTCTCATTACTAATTTTCCTTGACTCAATCAGGTCCACATGTTCCTGCTCACATTCATTGCGACGTATCGCCGATAGCAAGCTGAGCAGATCTGAGTCATCTTGTCGGTGTTGCTCACTCAAATAACACTCTAGTGGTTCTGCCTCACTCCAGCTAGTGCTGTCATATGCCAGTCTCCCTTCGATCTTCTCCATCAACTTATTTTGTTTACCCACCTCCATCTTCACAACAGGCGGTAACTGGAAAAAATCCCCCACAAATACCACCTGCATCCCACCAAAAGATTTCTCGTTCTCTCGTACCTTCCGACACACTAGGTCGATCATCTCCACAGTAGGAGGTGACAACATCGAGACTTCCTCGATTATTAGCACTCTCGCTCGCTTGATCCGACTGGTAATCCGTTTATTAGTGATGATTCTTGCTAGATCTTGTTTTGTCAGTTGCTCTTTGATCCCGATCCCACTCCACGCATGGATCGTCATTCCTCCGATGTGCGTCGCCGCGATCCCAGTCGAGGCCGTGATCGCCGGCTTGATCCCAAGATCTCTCAGGTACTGGATGTAAGCATTGACCACATGGGTCTTGCCAGATCCAGGCTCTCCAGTCAGGAACACATTCGCTCCTGTCTTGAGTATCGCCAATGCCTGTATCTGCTTCATTTACTCTCTATGATTTGATTTATTTCTCGGTCAAAATCAGAAATATAATTTTTATCTTGAATTTTCTTGTATTTACCAAATTCTTTCAGCGCAAGCTCCTCGGCAACCTCATGGCTTATCTTACCAACATGAGTCAGGATTTCTTGCTCATTAAATTTAAGAAAAACATCAAGTTTTTCACGCCAATCCTTCATTGTCATTGCCTTGCCTCGTGCCGCCTGCAACTCCGCATAATCAAGATACATATTACCAATATGGTTTAGGTGAGTCAGTTCATTTTCGTTAAGATAATTCTTCGCTATCACAACATCGCTCGGCAATATTTTACCTTTAGGAGATCGACGCCACGAAGTCAGTCCCATTGTAGTTTTCTCACTATCCACTCTCTCAGTTACGATCTCGGCTGCTGTCTTGCCAGTAATAGCAAAATGTAGTTTGTTCTGCACAGTCGCAAAAAACTCTCTTGTCTCAGTTGTTTTAGAAGAATAGTCAATTGCTGTCGCATAGATATCAGTGATTTTCTGGTACATCACTCGCTCACTCGTTCGAATATCTTTAATTTCTTCATACAGTTCGTCAAAGTAACGCATACTAAAACGAGATCCATGCTTCATTCGATCAGAGTCAAGTGCATAGCCTTTGCGAATATAATTTTTGATAATCCCCGTCGCCCACTGCCGAAACTGGATGCCTTGTTCAGAGTTCACTCTGTATCCTACTGCAATAATCGCTTCAAGTGAGTACATTTTTACTCGCCTTTTAATAGTCCGTACTCCCTCTTTTTGAACTACCGAGAAATCCTCGGTAGTTGTCAACTCTGTTAGTTCTCGTTCTTTAAATACATTTTTTAAGTGCAAAGAGACATTATCTGAGGAGCAGTCAAACAATTTTGCCATTTTCTTTTGTGTCAGCCAGATATTCTCCTCTGCATACATCACCTCGATATTCACGCCTCCATCGGGGGATTGATACATCGTAATCTGATTATCTGGTGGTTGTCGGTCTCTAATCATGATCAGCTTTCAGCTTAACTTGCTTGTTGGGTAAATAATTCTTTTTCGTCGTTACTCTCTCTCCCGACTCGATCTCCAGCTTAACTCTTGCCTCTCCTGCAATCTTGCCTCCTTTTTTGGCAGCTACCTTGTTCTGGGAGAATCCTTGCGCGTCGCGATTCTTCGCAATCTCGGTAGTTGACGCCTCTCCCAGCATCGAAAAGATAAGCTCCAGATCATTCATATGGTCACGCAAGTTTTCGCGCTTAAGTTTCTTATGTTTCTTGTACTGCGAGGGCGTCATTCCAAAAGTCGCCTTAGAGATCTCAGCAGTCAGAATCGCGTATTCACGACTCTTGCCCACATCTCTCTTTTTCCATTCATCAGTTAGAGTTTCCCTCACCTCGATCCCACGCATTCTCTTCTCAATCCAACTATCAGGATAACCTTTTGCCTTGTACAGTGCTCTTGTTCGCTTGGTCGCAAGCTCCGGATCCTCGATCTCCTGCACTCGTTCGTACCCCACACGTGCTAGCCAGCGTTTAAAAGGCTCTGCCTTGGGGGAGGGGATCGACTGAATAATCCGGAAAATACCTTCAGTATTTGCACAATCTGTTGCTCGCATTTTGCCATCAGGTGCTTCTAGTTTCAACTGTCTACAAATTGTAGACAGTTCAATTTCGTCACTAATTTTTACTCTTGCCTTCATCGCACTCCAGTACACACTTGGCTTAACACTATCTGTCAACGCTGCGATTACATCCACCACAGAAAACCACCACTCATCTTGATAGATCACTCTTCTTACTTTTTTACCTTGGAATACTGCCATCTTCTTCATAATTACATGCTACATTATCTATTTCAAAAACACAAATGATACACGAAGTCATTTATCACCACTCTCAATCAACTCCTCCTTCTCCACCCTCCTTAACTGCTTGATCTCGTACTCGCGCTTGAGCGCATCACCTCTCGACTCACATTTCTCAGTATGAACTAGCTCAAATCCATCCATCCCCCGCATATACTTCGCACTCCTCACGGACTTGCTCCGATGCTCCTCTAACCTATGTTCGAGATCTTTTGCAATCCCTGTGTAGAGCGTATCGCGCGAAGTTCGTAAGATATAAACAGTATATGGCACTGATTAATAGCTTAGTTGAGTATCGCAATTGCGAGGTTAAGCACACTCGCAAAACTTACCCATAGAATATACGGCACTAATAGATAACCTGCTGTCTTTGAGATTGGGAGAAACTTGCGGATCGTCATCAGGATCATATACCACAGAATCACGATTTCTAGTAAGGCAAGTGCCGGTAGCTGCATCCCAAAAAAGATTATTGACCAGAGCGTATTTAGTCCCAGTTGGATCCAGAAATACTTCAGAGCAACTTTTTTATTGGCACTATTTTTCTCAATTATTACCAGATATAGCGCAACTCCCATCATTAGATAGAGCAGAGTCCATACTGGACCAAATATCCAGTTTGGGGGATTAAAAACGGGTTTATTTACAGTTGCATACCAGGTTGAGATAGAGGGAGTAGTAAACACAGCCCCTAGAATTCCCGCTAGTTGAGTCACGACAATTGAGCCGATCAGTTTTTTTGCATTTTTCACCTTTTTCCTTTCTGCTGTTATTCCACTATATCAAATACACTTCACCACAAAACGTCTAATATGTGCCATGATCTCATTTTTCGTCGACATAATTGTCAACTTATTTGTAAGTTATTATCCAATACTTATCTCAGCACCCACCTACCCAGATTCCCCTCTTTTCATTTTACCAATAAGCTCAGTAGAGGAAGTGGGCGTCAAAAAAGAAGGAACCATCCTCACCACTCTCACGATCTTCACACCTAACTTCTTACAAAGTTTTGCTTTGTATTCATATCCAGAATCATCCTCATTCACCACAAAAACATCTGGGCTTAGCTTTTCCATCACTTCCGCAAAATCAATTTTACCCTCTAGTATCTTCTCATCATTACTCACCACATAATCAATATCACGCGATGCAACTAGCTTGTACGCTCTATTCCACCACGGATGCACGGGTCTGCCCGCTCCTTTTAGTGTGGTGAGTGTACTATCTCTCCCCAGTCCGATCACGACTACTATTTTTTTCTTCTCATCGATATCTTCTCCCACTCTCCTCATCTGCTCAAAAAATATTTCGTGTCCTGAGTGTGACTCGTCAAAACAGCCCGTGCCAAAAATAATCATCGCATCAGGATTATCTCGCTTGATTACATCAACATCCTCATCGTACCCAATGATACGCTCCCTATGCCACCCCAGATTCTCAAACGCTATCACTCCATTTTTACTCATACGTTAATTCTACCTTACAACCCCGGCTTACGAACACGGTAAACTGTGTGCCCACTTTTCTTTTTTATCTCTTTCATGCTTAGTTGGTGTTGTCGCCCAATCTTTGGGACTAGACGATTCAGACCACTCACCACCACTACCCACAGTTCTCCACCTGGAGTAAGGTGACCGTAAGGGTCTAGGACAAACTCACGTGTAATCGCCTCGTCTCCGATTTTAGCCGGGATATTCGAGACTATCAGGTCAAAAGTCTCATCTCCAACTTGCTCAATTCCAATACTCCCCAGAGCCCTTGCATTATCGATCTTATTCTTTGCGATATTATGCTCAGTGTACCTAACAGCTAATAGATCTCTGTCTACCATTGTGACTTGGGCTTGTGGATATTTGCTAGCTAGCGCAATCCCGATCGGTCCATAGCCACACCCAATATCCAGAATCGTCTTTGGGTTGGAGTAATCAATGGCTCGTAGCAACATGTCCGTCCCACGATCAATCTGAAATGTCGAAAACAGGGTATTACCAACGTCAAATCTAAGCTCGCGCTTTCCAAATGAGTAGGTTATTTCTTTTTTCAGATAATGATCCATGCTCAGGATTATATCTCAATGCTGCTCGCAAGTTAGCTTTGTTGAGTCTCCTGGACGATGTCAGAACCTGTTATAAAAATAATATTCGCTTTATTGACTTGTAAGTGTACATTCCGACTAGCACAACTAGCGTATACACGAAAGCAATCATCAAACCAGATCTGATAGAAACAATATTAAACATGTATCCAGCAACCAGCCCCAAAACCGCACCTCCAATATTTTCATAAACTTTGATGCTAGACAGTGTAGTGGCTCTTATATTTGAGGGTATGTGTTTCTGGGAAAAGCTATTTAGCATCGTATCTCGGAATGACTCTGTCATATAAAAAGCAATCATCGCCAATAGAGCTATATACCCATGCCCCATCGCCATCAATAACAGGGGTAAAGATGACATCAATCCATATAACAATATCGTTCCAGACTCCTTGAATCTGGACTTGATCTTCTCAAATTGAGAAATAAACAGTGATTGCACGCCCATTGATATAGCAACAAACACTCCTAGCCACTTCACATCAAATACACCAAGGTCAAGAATATATGGCTTATCCACAGAGCCTCGGAAATAACTAAAGAAACCAAATAATAGCGCTACATAAAGTGTAATCCAAAGTATCTTTTTGTGTTTATATACGTAGCTCATTCCAGAAAATACCCTTAGCTGTTCCTCCAAATCTCCATCTGGAACTACAACATCCCTGTCCATAAAAAGTGTAACAATCAAGCAGAATAGAAATAGTACAGCAAGAAAATAGTATGGGTAATTGATGTTTATGCTAAATAAATACGCCCCCAAAATACTACCAATCGCCCCAGCTGCATAAAGAATCGTTCCACTCTTGGCAAGCAGTTTGTCATACTTATCATCCATTTTCTTACTCTTGAGATAGTCATAAATATATCCCTCAAATGAGCCAGAAATAAATGCTAATCCCAACATCCAGATTCCAGCAAATACCGCGAACGCAACAACCGAACTTAGCAAAGTCCAAATATATGCAGTGATGGTAAGGATAGCAAGACCCACAATCACACTATTTCTCCTACCATATTTGTCTCCCAGGTATCCCGTGGGCACCTCAAAAAGAAACCCTGTCAAAGAAAACACTGCAAAGAGAATACCAATATCAGCAAAATTAAGACCCTTTGCCAGAAAAAATAAAGACATGATCGGAATAATGGGGTACAAACCAAACAAAAAAATGTAAGTTAAATAGAGCCTAATATTCTTATCATTAAACATACTAAGAATATTCTACCAGTTCCGATGCACAATTAGGATTCTTGAGGTGGGTTGCCGGGCTAGGTATCCCAGACTATTTCATGTCTGGACACATTTCTCATGTCCTGTAGGACTTGATGTGCAGACACCGAACCAAGGTTCGAGTCAATCCGATATATACAAAATAAGACGGATAGATCCGTCCTTATATTGTATGTTGCCGGGCTAGGACTCTCCTCGGCTAAGCTCGGAGCAAGCTCACGAGCTTCTCATCATTTCTCAGCAATACTTCAACAAACTCAGTGCATTGATTAACGCCAAGCTTCCCATCTAATAGCTTTTGCTTCTTTGCTCGGCTCCATCCCTTGATTTGTTTTTCTCTAGCCGCTGCACTGTACTTATCATTGTAGCTTTCAGAATATACAAATATTAGATCAGAAAATCTCTTAGTGTGAAATGATTTTTTATCAAGATGTTGAGCAAATCTGTGATTGATGTCATTGGTGATACCTGTGTAGATCATTTTCTGATCGCAAAGAAGCAAATACAAGTACCAAGTCATATTCAAATTCTACATTATCAAAGCTTGCACTAGCCCGTGTTGAGCTTGCACTGAGCCTGCCGAAGTGTTGGCACTAGTGGACTATGTCGGAACTTATTATTTAAATAATGAATCTCACAGATTCGCCTTCGTCTAGGGTAAGTAGTGGTATATCAGAAGTAGATTTGATCATCTCAACCTTCTCTTCTTTGTTTTTCTCAATATCCCAATGAACTAAACAGTTGATTGGCAGTAACCCTAACCCTTTATGAGCATTTAGCGTGTCTTGCCCATCAAAAGATAGCACATAATTACTCGATACCATAAACGCTCCCATCGAACTACCGAGATAGACTTTGCCCTGCAGTTTAATTTTTAGCGCTTCCAGATCAGAGTAGAGTGGTTCGATCAACTCAGCTTTTCCACCTGCAACATACAAAACATCATATTCATCTAGTTTCTCCAACAAGTCTTGAGGGTTCTCGGGGACATAAAACTCTACTTTTTTCTTTGTATTCTTCAGCACTTTAGGCGTATCTCTAGCAAGCAAGTCATCCCACCGATCTTTCTTTCTAGAAAAATAACACATCAATATCTTTACCTCATTCTTCTCAACCAGGCTCGTGAACATCTCAAAAAACTTATCATTCTCAGGAGAATTAGTTGATGTTGCTCCCCCATGCAGAATTAGATTTATATTCATGAAAACACTCCACCAGTTTCCGACATCAAAAATAACTCAATCTCTGACATTACCAAATTACATTCCTCTTCTGAAAATCTAAAATCATGCCCCAAACCTTCTTTTCTAACAACATGTGGATTAGCAGCATTTTTAACAATCTTTTCAGTTAGCTCTGGAGCTACAACTACATCATCTAGCGCAATAAAAATCATCAAAGGTTTGTGTATGTTTCTCACTTCCTCAACAGCTGAGTATTGGATGCCATCCTTAGAAAATGAATCTGGTATTTCAAAAACTCTATATTCTTGTGAGTTGTCAGGAAGATCTCTTTTAGATTTTCGTATCCCACCATTTTCCCAATGGGATTGTGATTGTAATCTATCTGGTGGTGGGCAGAGAGAAACTATCTTTGTTACTTTGTCATTTCTACTTCCAGCAATTATTGAGGTAAATCCTCCCATGCTATGTCCAATTAGAGTTATTTCTTCGCAGGCTTCGCTACTATATTTATCTATCACCTGATCAATCTGTTTTATGTAGTTAGATATTGTATATTCTTCTACATTGCCTGTTTTCCATAGATTACATGAATCTAACACCTCAACAACATAACTCAATTCTTCCAATCTCTTCTTGAATACTCTCATGTGGGTATATTCAGGTGAATCTAGATACCCTGGAAGTAAAATTGCCAATTTCATTTATTCTCTTCCAAGATTATCTCCAATAGTTTCGGGAACTCTCCATAACCACTCTTTGTCTGAAAGTGACCAGCATCTTCAAATGGCATAAACTTAGCATCAATTTTCTCAGCCAACTCGTTTCCTCTATCAAAGTCTAGGTAAGGATCGTTAGTTGACTGGAGTATTGTTATTGGAGCTTTCCCCTTGATCTCTTCATAAGCAAATCCTTCTACAAAGAATGACTCATGCTCGTTTGCCAAAGCAGGAAGGAGATAGTCCCAGGCTGCAACCATGTATGCAGATTTCAATTTGGCATCTTCTCGTTCCATATATTTCATGATTAATGAGTTGGATAGTGAGTGTCCCACAAGCACCGTCTCTTCGTCTGGCTCAAGTGATATTAGCTTGTCCATCCACTCATCTAGCTTGGGCATCGCAGAGTTTGGCATCGACGGTAGCTCTACATCCCATCCCTTGCTCTCCAGTTCTTTTGCCAGCCACGGCAACCACTCATCAGTCGGCTTCTGATCCCATCCATGAATAATTATTGCTTTCATTCGATTATTCTACCAGGTTCCCACCAATTCAGAAATGATACATTATGATATAGAAAAGTTGGCACTCTTGCCTGCCTGCCTATGGAGGGGACTATGTCAGAACCTATTATTCAACCATGAGGGTATTCAAAAACTTCAAATATTCATCTCGGTACACATCTCCAGAGTCACCGCCTCCATATTTATAATGCACACTATACAATAGCCCGTTCTTCACGAACTGCGTAGCTACACCCCGACTTTCAAAGCTATAATCATACTGCACAGCTTCAATTCCACTCACATTCATTATTTTTCTATTAGTTGCAATTTCATTACCTAACATATCATTTTCTAGAACTTCCTTTCCGCTCGGGTACTTCGCACGCTCAGCTTTTATTCTGAACTCTGCTCCTTTTTCAAGATAATGAATTCCTTCTCTGTTCATTGTGTAGTCTTTGCTTCGAATAGCTACATCATCAAAGATTTGTGGCACAGATTCTGGTGTTTCAATAATTTCTAATGTCCAATCACTTGGGTATTGGAAACTATACCCAGCTTGTGGATGGCGAAAAGACACCCACCCATCTACTACTTGATTTTCAGTAATTTGATAATCCTCACCACTGTTTTTTCGTTCATTTACGACCAATAAACTTAACCATAATCCCACTATCAACAATAATCCTACTAGAAACACTATTTTTCGGTTTGTCTGAAATTTCATGGTCATATAATGATGGTATCATTTTCTGACCAACGCTACAATTAATACATCAATGCCAGGTTCTAACCATCACGGAAATGATACATATTGATATATTAGTGTTGCCGGGCTAGGTGTCCCAGATCACTTCTTGTCTGGACACATTTCTCAGGCTCCTTCGGAGCTTGATGTGCAGACACCGAACCAAGGTTCGAGTCAATCCGATATATACAAAATAAGACGGATAGATCCGTCCTTATATTGTATGTTGCCGGGCTAGGACTCGAACCTAGATTACGACATTCAGAGTGTCGCTGCTTACCATTAGCGACCCGGCATCAGTCGATACCAGGTATTTTACTTTACTTCTTCTATTTTTTCACTGACTTAAGATACATCCACGCACCACCTAGTCCGGAGAGTAGGGCAACTAGCTTAACTAGCCCTCCCACCATCGGGATCATACTCACGACGTAGAAGAGCGTGAGCCCTAGCACAAACACTACCTTCTCATTCATCTTCTTCCAGCCAAACTGTTTCTGTAGGAGTGTTCCCATAGTCATGCTGACCCAGATCTTCGCCATATACATATCAATCAAGAGTAGTACTCCCAGAATCATCGCTAGTGGCAGTCCGATCCCAGTAAAAGTCATAAGTAGTAATGCTGGGCCAGATAGCACAAGCACGAGTAATCCCCAGCCTAGAGCAGTGAGAAAATTCTTCTCAACTTGCTTCGCGACTGCCATGCTTGGCTTTTTGACTAACCATAGCGACACCAATCCGACCACAAGAGCACCCAGATAGCTAAATACGCCAAACCCAGCCTTCATTCCTGCGAGGGCTCCTTTTACCTCTTCTCTGTCTTTGTCCCAGTTCTTGCCTTCCATTGCTCGTGGAGACTCAGCCTGAATGGTCTCGCCTGCAATCGTCGCACCCTCTGCGAGAGTTAGATCTTTTTCTGTCATATAGGTCAGGTCACCTGCAATAGCAGTTTTGCTCCCTAGGATCAACTCTTCTGCTCCCACTCGTACCTCGCCGCCTACTGGGGCGTTGAGCTTGAGCATTCCGGCCCCTGCCATTAGATTGCGACCAACTGGCGCTCTATTGTCTAGCATTCCAGATCCCACAAGGAGTGATCCACCAATCGAGCTCGTATCATCGATAGAGACTGATCCGGCTCCTATCGTTACCCCGTCCCCTACATTTGCTCCCATAAGAGACACGTCCCCAGCTCCGATCCATAAGTCATCTCCGATCTCACCAGACACTGTCACATTGCCTCCACCTATCACTAGATCTCCCGTTATGACTCCTGACATAGTTACCATCGCACCTCCCACATACACATCTCCCTTGACAGTTCCTGCTATCTCAACAGACTCAGCTCCCAGATACAGGTCATCCACGATCACCTCATCTTCCCCAATAACAATAGCTCCAGTCTCCTGTGAGATTACCTTCGCGCTCACCGGTGCTGTTACCAGTCCCATCATTAGTAACATTGCTGCCAATATCTGTGTGATTTTTTTCATACACTCCTAGTATTAATTTGTATTCTCTCTACTATACCAAACTTGGTACAATATGGCAGAGTACTTAACTAACTGGAGATATATTATGAAAGGTTTTCTTAACTTTATCCGCGAGCAGGGGGTCATGGGACTTGCGGTTGGTTTTATTCTCGGAGGTGCGATCTCAAAGCTGGTGGCCTCACTCGTCAACGATCTGATTAATCCGATCCTAGGACTCGCACTCGGTGCAGTGGGTAATCTCCAGGATGCCTACTTCTCAATCGGATCAGCTCAAGTCATGTGGGGGAGTTTTGTCGC
>CAXCDZ010000027.1:0-10636 GCA_963981525.1 uncultured bacterium
AGCACTGGTGGAGAGGATGGCTGGTTTGATGCCAATAGAAACGGGTAAGAGCTTGATGTCTTTTGGATTTTCTGGTTGCCAGTCCTGTGTGACTGCTCCAAGGACGTAGCCAGACTTGAGTGCTTTGACAGCTACACCGCTCTCTAGTGAGCTAGTGACAAAGTCACCCGCTACCACAGCTCCATTAAGTCCAGAAACCCTCACATATGCCTTACCACCATCCACAATTGGGACAGTACCTACTGCTGGAGTCTCGGTTTGGAAAGAAACTGCTGGGGTACTAGCCACCACACCAACCATGTTGGCATCGTATCCACGAGTACAGGGTACGTTACCAGTCTCTGTGGCACAGATGACTGTTCCGTCCTGCGTCTCACCACTAGCCACTATATACCGGGCAATTCCTGATGAGGTGTCAATAGCACGTACACTACTAACCTGTCCACTCATGAGGGCAGGTACTATCAGGAAAGATAGTAGGATTATTTTGAGTTTACTCATCTGTATATATTAGTCAGTATAGATATTAATTAGCCAACTCGCAACACTAAGGAATGCAAAATTATGCTATTCTTAATTAAGGCAATTACTTGTCTAAATTTTGTGTATGAAAAAACTACTGCTTATCATCGCTAACATCCTCATCATCCCGCCTGTAGCGATGTACTCTTACTATACTTTTTCACCAGCTAAAGAAGCACAGGATAATCCACCTACTATTACCACCCATTCTTCCCCGCGAGTGCTAGGGGCAACTGACGACCAAGAACAGATCTATTTTACGGTTAATATTCCGGCTACATTCAAACAGGATATCTCTGCGCCTAATATTGTCTACTCAGTTAATGGGAAAAGTGGAGAGATAGTGATTGACAACTCCCTAGTAGCGGGAGATGGGATAGGGGTAGAGGGGCGGACAATATCTAACACCGGCATCCTTACCCTTGTAGCCGGAGATGGAATCTCGGTTGAGGGTAACACCATTACCAACTCAGGGATCAAAAGCCTCTCTGCTGGTACGGGCATCTCGATTGATGGCTCGACTATCACCAACACCTATTCTTTTACTCCTGATTACACTCAAAGTGGCTGGACGGATAACGGTAGTAGTGTGGTCCTGACTACTATTACCGACTCTGTTACCATGGCTAACGTTATTCTTAATAACTTAACCGTTACCAACGGTAACTCCATCAAGCCCGATACCGATCTAGGCTCAGACCTAGGTTCTTCCTCACTCAGGTTTAACAACCTCTGGGTAGCTAACATTAACTCCAACAGTTCTCAAGCCTTCTCCGGCCAGACTACCTTTTCTTATCCACCTACCGACACTACTATTAGTGAGGCAAGCGTCATTATTAACCCCACTACCAGTGTAGCAAGCGGTCAACTCCTCGGTCTTGCTATTGCAGGCTACCAAAAGGCTCTTATTGACGAAGATGGTGATATTATCCTAGGCTACTCCGACGCAACAAGCGCCCCAGCTAGTGACTACCCGCTGAACATCTATGGGCATTCTGGTACCAGAGTGGCTTTTGTAGATACGAGTGGGAAGGGAAGATTTGGTAGCCAAAGTGGACTAAATACAAGCATTGGAGCAAATGGTATTGAATTTAATTGGGCAGGAGGACAAGCAAATTATGGCTCCATTCAATTCCACGGAGGTGGAGCTGATATAAGCTCAGCTGGTAATCCAATGAAATTTATTAACGGTGGTTCAACCCACATGACATTATTATCCTCAGGCAATGTCGGGATTGGGACGACGAGTCCTGGGGCGAAGTTGGATGTGGAGGGAAATATAGTTTTGGGAGATTCAACAACCGGAGATATCGATGGATTCTTGTATTTTGCTGATGATGGAGACAAAACATCTCACTATTTGCAATGGAATGATGGAGCGGGGAGATTTGATATCAGTCACGTTTTATATACAGGTGAATCAATGAGTGCTTTAGGTGGGTATCAAGCCGGATCATTTACATTTCTTCAAAATGGCCTTTTAAAAACCAGTAATAGCACAGCACTTACAATAGATCCTAATTCAGCTGGAGCACAAACATTAAATTTAGGAGTTTCAGGAGATGGAGACATCATTGCAATACACGGCAACGTCGGCATCGGCACGACGAGTCCAAGCGAGAAATTAGAAATAAGTGGGAATATTTTAGCAACTGATGGCAGTAACTCAGCTATTCAAATACACAGCGATATAGGCAATACTCCTAAAATACTTTTTGGAACAGATGCAGATATTGATAATTACATGCGAATTGTTGGCTCCTCGAGTGGTACAAACAGAATTGAAATTAGAGACAGTAATTTCAAAATCACAGGTGATAATACTGCAAATATATTATTCATAGAAGAATCTTCTGGCAACGTCGGCATCGGGACGACGAGTCCAAATTATCAATTACATATCGATAACAGTAGTACTGGTGACGCTAATATGTTAAAACTATCAGTTGCTGGTGGTGGGTTTTCAAGGTTATTGGTTAGCGTTGAAGATGGTGGTGGATCTGATTATAGAACCCAAATAAGACCTGGGCATTCGGGTGTAAAATTATCTCTCGGAGGAGGAGATAGAATAGATGATTTAATAATAGATACATCAGGTAATGTTGATCTAACAACTCTAGGTACAGGCACGGTCTACAGCAACAGTGGAGTGCTCACTAATACCGACCCATCAGACGAGAATCTTAAGAATAATATTCTAACCCTGGAGGATGGCACGCTAGACAAGCTCAATGGGCTACGACCAGTTAGCTTCCAGTGGAAGAGCACTGGAGACGGAGCACTCGGATTCATTGCTCAAGAAGTCAACGAAGTATTCCCAGAGCTGGTCGGTAGTAATAGTGACGGCACACTAGGCCTCTACACCACCCAGTTCATCCCTGTTCTTGTCAAAGCCATTCAAGAACAACAACTACAAATTGATGAGATTAGCTTATCTACCGCCTCAGCCGATTTATCTACCTATGCCACCCTAGCTGATACTAGCAGTCTTCTAGATCTAATTAATGAGCTCAAGACACAACTAGCTAGCACCACTACTAGCATCACAGGCTACTTTGAAAAATTATTCGTTGGAGAAGTACATCAGAAAACTCTATGTATTGGAGAAGCTTCTGATGATGAAACATGTCTAAACCAAGATCAACTAAAACAATTACTAGAAACCCTACCATCCCCAACCCCAGAACCATCTAGCACTCCAGAGCCTAGTGCATCTCCTACTCCATCACTCGAACCTAGTCCCACACCTGATCCAACTCCAGAAGCTTCTGACAGCGGTAGTGTGACACCATAAAATATGATAATATCACTTCACATATGAAAAAAATAATCTTAGCCATCTTTGTTCTTTTACTCATTGCCACTTCTAGCGGTACCGCTTACTATTTCTACTCCAAGTATCAGGTTGCCCAGGACAAGCTTGATAACCCAGAAATTGCAGCCCAGACTGAGGTTAAGATCCTCACAGACCAAATTAGCAAGATCATGGTACTCCCTGTTGACGAAGAACCAACAGTAGCTACGGTGCTTGAGAAAGATAAGATCCAAGACCAACCTTTTTTTGCTAACGCTGAGAATGGTGACAAAGTCATTATCTATACTAAAGCCATGAAAGCTATTCTCTTTCGCCCTGAGGAAAATAAAATTATCGAAGTAGCTCCCATAGAGATCTCTCAACCTGAGGCTACTCAGGGTTTAGAGCAGACTAGCCCCACTAAGGTGATAGAAGAAGATGTTGCAGATCAAGATGTAGATACCACCAGCGAAGAGTAAATAATTTGACTTTCACAAGTCCCTTGATATAATCTGACTCAGATTCAATTAATTAAACTGATTGAACAGGTAAAAAGCTGCCCCGAACAAGGTGGCTTTTTTGTTAACAAGTTTTCGGTTCTGCCCGCTGATAAAGAAGGGTATGTATGAAAAAAAGAATAATCATTCCAGCGTCAATCATGACTTGGCTCATGACTGCATCTCCCGTAATGGCCCAAGCAAACGACGTGGACAAAATCCAAACATTCATCCAAAGCGTAATCCAAGTTCTCGTAACTCTTTCTGGCTTAGTTGCTGCCGGCTTTATCGTCTGGGGCGGTGTGGGATATATCACTAGCTCTGGTAATCCAGAAGCTTTAGAGAAATCCAAGAAAACCATTCTTTACTCTGCAATCGGCCTCACCTTAGTTCTTGGAGCTTTTGTTCTCTCCAACGTCATAGGTGACTTGGCTGGTACTGCTTTTGGCTCTGGTCAGTAAATTAACTTTCTGCCCAACAGAAGTATTAAATGAAGAAACTGATTAACACTATATTTACAACCCTCTTACTTTTATCTTTTTTCACTCGTCCCGTTTTTGCCCAGTCCGCCGATCCAGGTATTATTGATTACACCAATAATACTTTGGAAATAATAACTTTGATCTCGACCGCAGCAGCGGTCTTTTTTTTAATCAAAGGTGGTTACACCTACATCACCTCTACTGGTAAACCCAAAGCACTAGAATCTGCTAAAAGAACCATTAAAAATACTCTGATTGGCCTAGTACTAGTCTTGTCTGCCAATGTAGTGGTCTCGATATTCTCTGATGCATTTAACTCTCCCTCAACTTCTGGTGGTGGTGCTCATGTTGACTTAGTCATGATTGAAACAGTGGAACCAAGTGATGGACTAACGCAGGTGCTAATTGACGCTGTTTCTGGCTTTATCCAGAACATTGTGGAGAGTTCAACTGAGCCGATAGTCAACGGAGTGCTTGGTTATCTCACTAACACACCAACTCTTCTTGATAATACTGTCATTCGTGAGTTTTGGCTGGTGAGTGTGGGGATAGTAGATGTACTATTTGTGTTGGTGGTAGCACTACTGGGTTTGCAGGTTATGAGTGCTAGTACATTTGGCTTTGAAGAAGTAGAGCTGGGACAACTTCTGCCTCGAATTGGTTTGGCATTCCTCGGAGCCAACGTCTCATTATTTCTAGCTAACTATCTAATCATCACTAGTAACGCCTTAGTACAAGCTATGCTTAACTCAACTGGTGGACTAAATCATGCTTGGGTGGTAGATGCGATTAACCCTACTACTCTCATCACCGGTACAGCCCCACTAATAATCCTGATCTTCTTGGTACTATTCTTGATTGTCTCGATCGTACTCTTACTCATGTATATCAGTCGACTAATTATGATTGCCCTGGGTGCAGTACTAGCCCCATTTGTTTTTATGATGTGGGCGCTACCTAGATTCTCTGACTTTGCCACCATCTCAATTAAAACCTACTTTGTGAATGTGTTTGTGGTCTTTGTCCATGTGGTGATTATCCAGCTTGCGGGGGCGTTTCTAGCCTTACCCGATCATACTGAAAACTCATTAATATCAGTAGCAGTAGCCATCGGTCTTTTCTTTACCCTCCTCAAAACTCCATCGCTAATGATGCAGATGGTTTTTTACACCGCCAAGAGCTCGGCTTTAAGGAAAATGGGTAATCAAGTAGTGAATGTGGTGAGTTCAGATAATTCAGCTTCTACCACTCGCAAAGTAGCTGGAAAAGCAAAACTTCCTAGAAAGGTAATTAACGGATGAGAACTAGAGTAATCCCAGCTCAGATCACTACAGTTGAAGATAAGATTGTGGGAAGTCTCAACTTGATGCAGATAATGATGCTGATGGCGCCAGTCTTTTTCATGACTCTGATTTATGCCATCATTCCACCCTCAATGAGCTTTGTGGCTTACAAGCTCACGCTATCTACCATCTTCTTTGTGATCTGCATAACTCTCTCACTTAGGATCAAGGGCAAGATAGTCATTCATTGGCTTTCGATCCTGATTAGATATAACTTGCGAGCCAAGTACTATATCTACAACAAAAATGAATCATACCTAAGAACTCTTTATCTACCCACTGTCAGCAAAGCTCCAGCTACTACAAAGAAGTTGGTTAAAGCTAAAGCCAAGCTAAAAACAAAATCCACCGCCCATAGAATTAAAAACTTGGTTAGCTTAGAAAATATGATCGGCAATGAAGAAGTTGATTTTCGTTACAAGATTGGCAAGAAAGGAGGCTTGAATGTGGCTTTTGAACAAATCAAAAAGTAAGACTAATTCCAGAAAGCAGATTGCAATTAAGGAAGTTAGAAATGGGATCTTAGTACTACCCAATAAGGAGTATCGCCTAGTGATCAAAACCTCCTCGATCAACTTTGAGCTCAAGAGCGATGAAGAGCAGGACGTAATTATTGATAGCTATCAGAATTTCCTCAACTCCTTGCCTTGCAACTTACAGATCTTAGTAAGAGTACGAGAAGTAGATATTGACCAGTATCTAGAACAGATGATGCGATCAAAGGACAAGGAAAAAGAAAAAGTCTACAAAAACCAAATCACTAACTACTGTCAATTTATTAAAAACTTAGTATCAGGTAGCAAGATTCTCTCTCGTCACTTTTACATCATCGTGCCATATCACCACACGGGCAGAGGCAAAGACTTTGAGCTAGTCAAAGAGCAACTTCACATCACTCGCGACCTAATCATGAAGGGTTTGGAGAAGATGGGGATCAAATCTAAGTCACTTGATAGCTTGGCTACACTAGATCTGTTTTACAGCTTCTACAACTCATCTCAGGTCAAAACTCAGGAATTAAAAGGAGAGACAATTGAGGCATTACTAAGGAATAACTATGTTTAATCTAAAAAATAGAATCAAAGCCGTTAAAAAAGAACACGCTAAACGAATGCGTCGAATTAAGAAGAAAAAAGCCCAGAAGCTACTTGAGAAAAAGGCTGTCCAGTTTAATTTTGGACAGCAAGATCAGGTTGACCTTATCTCATACTCAGGACTCGCAGAAGAATCAGCTTACTTACAAATTGGAGATAGGTATGTGAGGACACTATTTATTTCCAGCTATCCGTATGTAGCTTCGGTGGGATGGCTGAACATGCTGATTAACTTTAACCACAACATCGATATCTCTCATCATATTGAGCAGATTAACCCATTACTGGCTCTGCCCAAACTCAACCGCAAGATTACTGAGCTTGAGTCAACCAAACGCACCATGCAAAAACAAGGTAAGGTGATTGGTTCTGAGATTACCGATCCATTGGAGTCAGCAATTGAGCTTAAGGATAAGATCCAACGAGGGCAAGAGAAGTTGTTCCAAGTCTCAATTTACATGACCATTACCGCTGACACTCTGGCTGACTTAAATAAAATCACTACCATTCTGGAAACAGTGATGTCTACTAGACTCTTTTATATCAAGACTGCAACTTTCCGGCAACTAGAGGGCTTACAAACTACTTTGCCACGAGGTGAGAATAAGCTAGGACAGAATAGAAACCTGGATAGTTCTAGTGCAGCACTTACCTTTCCTTTTGTCTCATCTGAGCTGGTACAAGAATCAGGAATTCTATATGGAATTAACAAATCCAATAACTCACTAGTGATTGTGGATAGATTCTCGCTAAACAATGCTAACGCCATCATTTTTGCTCAATCTGGAAGTGGTAAGAGCTATACCGCTAAGGTTGAGATTCTCAGACAACTTATGCAGGGCACGCGAGTAATTGTGATTGATCCTGAGAGGGAGTACAAGCAACTGACTAAATCAGTTAAGGGTACCTACATCAGACTTTCTGCAACCTCCAAGGAGAAGATTAATCCTTTTGATTTTTCTCTCAAGTCATACAACGGCAAGAATAACCTGGCTGAGCATATCCAAGATCTAACTGAGATTATCTCTCTCCTGGTTGGATCACTTAATTCTGAGGAGAGGGCAGTAGTGGATAAAGCCTTAATTGAGACTTACAAGAAAATTGGGATTACGATGCGAAGAAAACGATTTGCCAAAGATCAAAAGTTTCCACTCCTTAAGGACTTCTACAAAACTCTAAAAAAGATGAAACAAAAGGATCTTTGTGACAGATTAGAGAGATTTGTGACTGGTTCACTCTCTACCGTGTTTGATGGGCAGACTAATGTGAACTTGGATAATCGACTAGTGGTGTTTGATATCAAGGATCTAGACGACTCACTCAGACAGATTATGATCTTAGCTACGGCTAACTTTGTCCATTCACAAGTCAAAGCTGACCCACAGAAGCGTATTCTAGTGATCGATGAGGCTTGGATCCTCCTCCAACATGAGGAGAGTGCACGGTTTCTGGCAGGACTAGTTAGAAGAGCTCGCAAACACTACCTAGGTGTGACTCTGATCTCTCAGCAAGCTAATGACTTTCTCAACCAAGAATACGGTCGAGCAATTGCCTCACAGTCATCACTACGTATTTTAATGAGACAAGATACTACTACGATTAAAAAAGTAGCTGGAGAGTTTAATTTGAGTGAATATGAGCAACGATATCTACTGACCTGCGATAAGGGTGAAGGGTTAATCATTGCTGACCAGAACCATGTGGCACTCAAGGTAGTTGCGAGTGAAAAAGAACATCCACTCCTAACCACTGATCCCAGAGAGATTTATCAATAGCTCATGAATATTTACGCCAAAGTTGCCACGATATTTTCTTTTAGAAAAGAATTGAAATTGGTCTTCCTGGCATTTTTGGTAGTAATCATGCTCCCAGTGATTGCCGTTTTTATCCTGGCTCACACTGGTATTAATGTGGTGTCTGATGCTTTGGTGGGAGTAGATAGTGAAACCAAGAATATTCAAATCTTAGATCCTGCTACTGGCGAAGTGGTAAATGAGATTGATCCGACCATTGCTTGGCCTGTGCAAGGTGTAATTACTCTTGAGTTTGCTCAGTCTAGTAAATATCAGGTATTCCACACTGGAATTGATATCGCCAACACTCTTGGAACCCCAATTACTCCGTTTATGCAGGGAGAGGTTGTCTATGCCGGAGAGATCTTCTGGGGATATGGCAAACACATCATTATTGATCATGGAGATAACATCAGATCAATATATGCTCACTTAGATAAAATCTTTGTCTTTGAAGGGCAGAAGGTCAATATTGGTGATGAGATTGGGAGAATGGGCTCAACTGGCTGGTCTACAGGATCACATCTTCACTTTGAATCCAGAATTTATGGGATACCGGTGAATCCGAGAGTGTTCTTGGGAGAATAAAGATCATTTATAATAAACATATGAAACATATTATCAAAGTCACATTAGAAACCACAAAATCAAATATAAATATTCCAGAGGGTAGAATTGGACGGTGGTTTTTTAAATGGGAAAATAACAAGATCACAGCTTTTGCACTTTCTTACTACAAGTCGATGCAAATTTCCGATCCTTTTGAATTAGTAAGAGGCACAAGCAAGTTAAATCTAGGGCTACTAATCGACTGCCTTACTATTGCTGCAAACCAAGATATAAATACTTCAATAGATATAACTACTGAGCCTATTATTAACGTTTTAAAGCCTAATAAAAACGCTAAAATCAATAGTGTTAAAAATGCAATTAGATTTTCTCGCACAAGTAAAAATATTTGCAGAGCAAGTTCAATGAGCAGCAATCTTATTGATGAATCAATTACTATAACTTTTTCAAAAGAAGAACTTGGAATTATTAAAATGTTAGTTAAAAATTTCCAGAAGGTAAAAATAACAAACTCGGATCTAAAACTTATGAACTATTGGAGAAAAGGTGTGGAATTGGATAGATTAACATTTACGGATGAGAGCTATTTAGCATTTTATAAAATAATTGAGTATTTTATAAGTAAATCATCTTTATCCAACAGTTTTTGTGGGAAAATCATAAAACAAATTTCAAGTGTCTTACCTCTAAACTTAATACAAAAAAATATTGATAGCAATGCCCTTCAAGGAGCCAAAAGATTCGCTGATGGAGCCAATCTTACAAAATTTAATGACGATAATTTAAAGTTGATTTCTGAATTTATACACATGAGAAATAACTGGGATGTCGCTCATATGAGAATGAAGCCTCTTCCAGAAGACAGATCTAGTAAATTATATTACTCTCATATAGAAAATGCTTGGGACTATCATAGTCACATATGTCAAATAACGAGGCTTGTTATTTTGAAGAATATGAATTTTGGTGGACTGATGTTAAAGGGAGATGGAGGATTGCTTAAACTAACAACAGCTAAATAACAATAAAAATGTATAATCAATTTATGGGTTCACAAAAACAGTTTGGAAAAAACATCAAAATAGCTCGCAGTAAAATTGGTCTTACCCAGCAACAAGTTGCTGACAAAGCAAAGATGCATGTTAACTACTATGCTCGTATTGAGCGTGGGGGAGAAAATCCTTCATACGAGGCACTGGAAAAAATAGTCAAAGCACTTGGGATTAAATCTTCTGAAGTCTTGCCGTTCTAACTAATCGTTCCTGGTAACTTTTCCATCATCAGAAACTTCTATTTTCCCTGATTTCATATCGTCATCAATTCTATCTACTACCATGCCAGCCATTGTCTTCATGCCTTCAATAGCTTTGATAGCATTCTCACGAGTAGCATTAGTTGGATCTGATTCTTCAAGCATTTTTAATACTTCTTGGATTTTTGCTTCTGTTGGTTGTTTTGTCATATTTTCCCTTCGTTGATAGTGGTAGTCTATCATAATTTATATAAACCTCTCGAGTTTCAAAAAATTAAACATATCCACG
>CAXCDZ010000028.1:0-10381 GCA_963981525.1 uncultured bacterium
TGGTTAGCTTCCATCCAGCTTATCGTATTTGCTAATTGTTCAAGAGAGATTTTTATCATATCTCCTCCTTTCAATAACTTGCAGTATCCCATAATTCTGCTACAATTCAATCAGATGTCCGAAAAAACAGACAATACCATCACCAAGCTATTATCCCTAGGCCTCACCGAGGAGGAGGGGAGAGTATATCTGGCAATCCTGCAGGGTAGGGGAGACACCGCCCTCACTATCTCCCGCCATCTCCGCCTCGCTCGCACCAAGGTGTACCGCTTACTAGACAGCCTAATTGCCAAAAAAATGGTCATCACCAAGCTCGGCGATCGCGGCTCCCGTTTTCTTGCCACCCCTCCCGATGATCTCTCAATTATCCTCGATGACAGGCAGCACCAGCTAGACCAGCTCAAGCAGTCTCTCCCCAGCCTCCAGGACACCCTTGCCTCCCTCGCAAGTAGCACCAAAGACTCTTCTCAGGTTCTCTACTATCACAATCTCGATGGCATCAAGCAGATTACATATAATTCACTCAGGGCCAAGGGAGAGCTCTTGACTTATGAATTAGGCCTCATGGACTCATTTATGTCTCACGCCGAAGCCGAAAAGTTACGAGATAGATTCGTCGACAACAAGATAAATATCCGCACCCTTACCAACCTCGTCAAGATGGATGCCTGGACAGATAATGCCGAGATGGTTAGTAAATATTGGGAGATCCGTCACCTTCCACCTCAGGGCAAACCATTCCAGTTCGAGATCCTTATCTACAACGACGTCTACTGTCTCTACCGTTATACCGGTGGTGTCGCCTTTGCAGTAGAGATTCACAGTCAGGAGCTCGCCGACATGCAGCGCCAGCTATTTGAGTATCTCTGGTCAGGGGCGAAGCCGTTTCAGGTCATCGACAACCACGGCACTGCCAAGTTAATTTAAAATCATCGTTGATATACCCCATATTTAACACAATATTAACGATATCTCACCATTTCTCCAGAATCAGACAACTAAGCTACAATGATCTCATGTCCAACACAAACCAAGAACTAGTCGATATCATCACTCCCGACAACCAAGTCATAGGATCAAAGCTCAAGATTGACGCGCACCGCGATGGCGATCTCCATCGCATCGTCATAGCTGAGCTAATCAACGAAAAAGGGGAGTACTGCTTTGTCCGTCAAGCTACTGACCGTCAGGACGCTGGTCAGTATGTTTCGCCAGTCGGTGGTCATGTTAGCTCAGGGGAGGAGATCGAATCTGCGCTCATTCGAGAATCCGAGGAAGAGGTTGGCATCACTCCAGATGTATATGAGTTTGTAGGTTCTACTCTATATCGCCGTCAGGTCATTGGCCGGGACGAGAATCATTTGTTCTTAATCTACAACATCTACACCGACCAGAATCCAGTTCTCAATCACGAATCAGTCGAGTTTCGCTGGTTTTCACTTGACGAAATCAAGCGCACCATTCGTACAGACCCGAACACCTTCGGAGCCGCTTGGCATCACGTCTTTGAGAATATTTTTCCAGATATTTATCAGTCTTAACTACGGGTATGTTAACTACGGGTATTGACAAATTCGATAATTATGATAAATTAATCATAATGCCTTTTGAGATATCTATCGATCCAAGGGCTGCCAAAGCCCTAAATAAACTAAGCGTTAAGGATCAAGCCAAAATCAGAGAATACACAGAGCTATTCAAAGAATATGGTTTTAGACTTAGCTCTAAGTATCTCAAAAAAATTAACAAGCATATTTGGGAGCTGAGACCAGATAAATGGAGATTATTTATCTTGGTAGCTTCGCCTAAACACATTATTATTCACCTTATGTACAAAAAATCACAGAAAATTACTAAAAAAACCAAAAAAATCATTGAACAACGAACAAAGGAGTATTTATGAACAAAAAAATGCTAGCCAAAGCCATTCCTTTTGACGACATTGTTGCCGAGTGGATGAAAAATCCAGAGTTTCGCAAAGAATACGAAGCTCTCCAGCCAGGATACCAACTAGCTCGTCAAATGATTGGAGCCAGACTCAAACAGAAAATGACTCAAGCCAGTCTCGCCAAACGCGCGGGCACCGGCCAAGCAGTCATCTCACGTCTTGAAGGAATGAATGCCAAACCCAGCTTCTCGTTAGTGCAGCGCATTGCCAACGCCCTCGGAACTGACTTCACAATTAAAATAATCGCTACTTAACTGTCGGATAGCCTTACTGTGTGCCCGGCCACTTACTCGTAATCAGGTTACACGTGCATTTCCTAGGCATCTCCTGCCAGATTGCCTCGGTCACAAACGGCATAAATGGGTGTAGGAGCATGATTCCTTTTAGGAATACATATCTCAGTATCGAGAGCGCAACTTTCTGGTCTTTTCGCCCCTTCACATGCTCAATATAAGAACTCGCCACCTCGTCCCACATATAGTGATAGATCGTGTCTGCGGCCTCTGAGAATCGGAACTTGTCCAAGAGCTTTGTCATCTTCGCAATCACCTCATCTAATCTCGCCAGGATCTCCTTATCCTTTGTTCCTAGCGTAGCCGGAGGCAAACTGGGGTCAAAGTAAGGGATTTCCTTTCCGTCCGCCATCATCAGATAGAATCTCGCCATGTTCCATAATTTATTGGAGAAGTTTCGCATTGCCCGCACTTTGTCATCCGATAATGGCACTCTCCCTCCCTCGCCGTTGCCAAACAGCAAGGACATCCGGAATGCATCTGCTCCGTACTTGTCCACCAGCTCAATCGGGTTTATTACATTCCCCTTACTCTTGCTCATTTTCTGACCCTTAGAATCCGTAACCGTTGACCATAGATAAACATTTTTGAAAGGAGTTTTCTCATTGATATATAGGCCAAACATCATCATTCTGCTCACCCAAAACCTCAGGATATCCGACATCGTCGCCATCACATCAGTAGGGTATCGAGCTACATGTTCTTCCTCAGTTTGAGTCACCAGCGGCCACTGACCACTAGAAAACCATGTATCAAAGGTATCTGTCTCCTGCAGATAGTTCTCGCCTGGTTTCTCTTTTGCCACTACATATTTTGCCGTTTTCGGCGCCGTAAGGGCTTGTAGTCCTTTCTCAATTTCCTTCAGTTGATATTCAGATAACAGCTCTCCAATCATCCCAGTTACACCCTTACCACTCTTGGACACAAAGTTTACATAAAGGTCTTTGTTCACCCCAGTGTCATACCATGCAGGGATTCTGATTCCCCACGCTACTTGTCGACTGATCGGCCAGTCATGCATGATCTCCATCCAGTCCAGGAGTTGTTTCTCAAATCTCTGGGGATATATCTTAGTCTCACCGTTTTTTACAGCGTTTATTACTGCTGATTTCAGCGGATCCACCTTGATATACCAGTTGGGCACCATCATGGGTTCGATATCACGCCCACACTTGTAGCACGTTGCAGCAGTTTGTTCATATTTATCATCAGTCTCAATCACCCTCAGTGCCATTAGTCGCTCAACTACCTCCTTGCGAGCCGTAAATACGGTCTTACCCTCCCATTCTCCTGCCTCGGGAGTCATTCTCCCATTCAGACCTATTCCCACGATCATCGGCAGATTATGTCTCTTACCCGCTTCGTAATCATTCTTGTCATGTGCTGGTGTGAGCTTTACAAACCCAGTGCCAAACTCAGGATCAGCCACCTCATCAGCAATAATCACCATTTCACGCTCGGTGAGGGGATTAACAACTTTCTTCCCAACGTACTTAGCACGTTTTTTGTCATCTGGGTTCACCGCGATATGGGTGTCCAGCATGATTGTTTCTGGCCTGGTTGTCGCCACCTCAATAGATTCGTCACTCTCCACAAGTTTGTACTCCACAGTGTAGAGCTTGCCCACTCTCTCGGTGTGGTTTATCTCCAGTTCAGCGAGTGACGTCCCACAGTGGGTACAGTAGTTGACCATATAGTCACTTCGGTACACTAGCTCATCTTTTTCCATTTTCTGGAAAGTCGTGAACACTGTTTCTAGCACATTTGGGTCAAGCGTAAAGACAGATCTTTTCCAGTCTGCCGAGAATCCCAAACGGCGGAACTGTTCAAATATTAGTCCTGAGTTATCTTCCACGAACTTAGCAACATTGTCATAAAAGGTTTGTCTGTCAAAGTCCATCCGACTCTTACCCTGTTTCTTTAAGTGTTTTTCATACACAAACTGAGTCTCAAATCCCGCATGGTCACGGCCTGGTATCCACTGTGCTCCGTACCCCTGCATTCTTTTCCACCTGATCAGAATATCATCTACCGTGTACATCCCGTGCCCTGCGTGCAAGCTTGCATTCGCATTTGGCGGTGGCATTAGGATTGTGTATGGGGGGGTTTCAGGGGCAGGGGAGAATGCACCACTCTCCTCCCACATTTTGTAGAGCTTCTTCTCGACGGCTTTGTGATCAAACTTGGGTTCCATGGTCATTATTCGATTTTACCAGATAAAGTTTGGTCAGACTGCAATTGCCAAGGATGTAATCAACGTGCCGTCAGAGGGTCTGACCTTATAGGACTCGAGGTTTCAAACCCGAAAAGCAGCCCAAAAAGGTCAGACCCTATCGTGAATTATTCTCCCGCTCCCTGCAAGGACCATCCTCGCAGGCCAGGAATTAGACACCAATTGACATATTTAGATCAATATGATATAAATTAATCTAATATAAACAAATATAGAACAATATGAACACAAACAGCATTGTCTACACTCCAGCACAAACTGCCGAACTACTCCAACTCTCTAAAGCAACTGTCTACAAGCTCATCGAAAAAGGGGAGATCATTGCCAAAAAGTTTGGCAATGTTTACCGTATTCCCAAAACCTCCCTAAACTTTATTTTTTCTGGTCTCGATTATGATCTTTACCTCAAAGATCAGCTTGATAGAGAAAATCTCAAAGATATTCACCAGACTATCAAAGATGTTCGACGTGGCCTATGAACATCAATGTCTATCTAGACACTGATGTTATTATCTCTGCACTTCTCACACCAAACGGAGTCTCTGCCGACTTATTCAAGAGTCCACAAATTACCAAATACCTCTCCAACACTTCAAAATTAGAAATCATAGATGTTAGCCAGCGTAAAAATATCAATCCCACACTAACTAGCAAAATCATTAGCCCTTGCAACTCAATATTCGTCAGTCAGAAAGATATTGATGATATTTCTGACTATGTTAATGATCCAGAGGATCAACACATTCTCGCTGGCGCAATCAAATCAGGTGCAAATTTTCTCGCCACCTATAACATCAGAGATTTCAAGGTCAACCGCATTCATCAAGATTTTGGAATTATCATTCTTATTCCAGGCCACATACTTCAGCACTTGCGCTCACTCTAGCTACTCTCCCGTTCCTCGCAAATAAACATTCTGCCATGGCCTAAACGTACTACTAAATGTCTTGCTCATAATCACTTCTCCATCTCGCTCCACTCGATAATCAAACGCCGCCCGCGCTCCCCACGCTGACCAATCAACCTGCTTAACCACTCCAGTTGGGAGGGTTGGATCATCTTGATACAGATCGGGTGGGGGAGGACTCACTCCCCAGACTCTCGCCTCTGAAAGAAATGCTTCCCGCCCGTCCGCCGTCCCATAAATCTCGATCACGAGGTGGCGACTAGGCTCATCAATGACTGCCTGCACCAGAATATGACTGGGAGTATCGTTCAGGAATTGCAGGTCCTTACTCGGTGAGTAGATCGTCGCATCAAACCCCGGCTTACTATTTTGTTCATAGTATCCCACTCTGTAGGCATGTGCCCATCTCTCCGTAATCGGGAGTCCAGCCGACAGCGCAGCGCGAAAAACGGTGGTCGAAACCTGACAGACTCCACCCCCATCCCCCAGCTCCGTTCGCCCGTTACTAATCACGTATGCAGTTTTGTACCCCGTTGCTTTCGAGATCTCCCCAACTTGTGAGTTAAAAGAAAACTCCTCACCCGGTCCCACTAGCGCTCCGCTCACCCGTTCACTCGCGACCCCCACGTTATAGACTCTATTTGGGATCGAGTGAGCATAATACCTCTCTCCCTTGCCGATTCGCTCCACTATCCCCAGGCTATTCACTTCCTCAGTCGTGATTAGGGGCTTTGTTCGTATAAGGGCTATCGTGACCTCCACACTTTTCTCTTCACTTTCCATTAGCTCCTCAATCTTGCTCTCCAGTTGCTGTAGCGCGACCTCTTGGTCAATCTCAACTCCGTCCCGAGCCGGCACAAACTCCTCTACCACTTCATTCAGGAACTGGAATACTGCATCCTGCGGCTCTCGGTTATATTTCTCCCCCCACTCGCTAATCTTACTTTCAAGCTTTTCTCTTTTCGCTTGACCCAGGTCTACGTGGTTTACCGAGAGCATCTCGACCATCTCACTCCCTCTCATTACCACCCGCGCTTCGTCAATCATAATTACCATCTCACCGCTAACTATTTTCTTAGCTTTCTCCATCAGCTCATCAACCTCACTCTCAGTTAGTGCATTGCGCTTGCGGAGCGTCCTTATCTCTTGTGGTTTAGAATCCAGACTTCTTGCACTCTTTATCATTACCTCCCTCACCGCTCCCTCGTCCAGCTTGACCTCATCTTCTCCGTTAACCAGCTTGATCTCCCCCCATACTGACTCTATAGAGCCTTCCTCCCCCTCGATCTCAATCATTTCTTTTAACTCATCGATCATATTTGCTATTTCCTCCTCATCAATAGAGACCTCCATCTCCATTTCGTGCTCACGAAAAAGAGCTCTCCACCAATCGCGCACATTCCGCCTACCCACTGCCATTATTTTTTCTATAGTTGCCTCAATTTGTGGCGCGCTTACAACTCTCGGCACCTCAATCACTGCCTCACCGTACTGCAACTTCGGGGTGTAACTCTCAACCTTATCTCTCAATACTCCCCTTACTTCATCCTCACTCATCTGGCCAACCGCTATTCCCACAACCGACACTCCCGGCATTACCCTATCTCTTCCCGTTACCATTAGGATTCCCACTAGCACCACCACCCCCATCACTGCACCCATCGCGTAGTTGACTATTTCTTGCTTAATTTTTTTCATCTCTGATATGATACTATCATGCCCAAATTTCCAGATCCTACCAAAGACTACAAAGCCAAGCCGCTCGACAAGGCACCAGACTCTCCCTCGCCAGTGGCCGAGCCAGTCTACACCGCCCCAGTTGCTGCCACCCCATCTCTTACTCCTCCCCCTTCTCCCACTGAATCTACTGAATCCACTGTTCCAACTGGATCTACTGCTATCGCTTCTCCTTTTCGCAATCTCTTCCCACTCCTCATTGGTATTGGCGCCTTTATTCTCTTGGGTATCATCGGCTTCACTATTGTCCCCAAACTTTTTGGAGGCAAAGACAAGGCAGTAGTCCTCACTTATTGGGGACTCTGGGAACCAGCCTCTGCCATGCAGGGCGTGATCGCCGATTATGAGCGAGAGCATCCCAACGTCAAGATCAACTATCAAATGCAGTCACAAAAGGGGTATCGCACTAGACTCCAGTCCGCCATTACTGGGGGAACTGGTCCCGACATTGCCCGCATCCACAACACTTGGCTCCCCATGTTTACCAAACTTCTCACTCCCGCCCCGGAAGGGCTGATCTCTTCTTCTGACTACTACCCAGTCGTCGCCAGCGATCTAGTGAGAAACGGCCTTCTCTACGCCGCCCCGCTCGAGATTGATGGTCTCGCCCTCTACTATAATAAAGATATCCTCGCCGAAGCCGGCGCCGAACCTCCCACAGAATGGAACTCATTCCGCAAACTTGCCTTTGACCTTACCCGCCGCGCACCTGAAACTGGAATCGTCCAGAGAGCCGGAGCTGCCATGGGCACTACCAACAACATCGATCACTGGTCAGACATTTTGGGACTTTTAATCCTCCAGAACTCTGGCAATCCAGCCAACCCTAGCACCTCAGCAGTCCAAGATGCCCTCACTTTTTTCACGATCTTCAGTGGTACTGACAATTCTTGGGACTCTTCCCAACCCAACTCAACCTATGCCTTCGCCACCGGCACGCTCGCAATGATGCTCGCGCCCTCTTGGCACGCCGCCGAGATCGAGGCCATCAACCCCACTCTTAGCTATGGTATTGCCCCATCACCCAAGCTCAGTGGTACTGATCTGACCTGGGCTACGTACTGGGCAGAAGCAGTACCAGTTAGTGGTGAGAATCAAGAAGCAGCCTGGGAATTCCTGGCATATCTTAGTAGTGACGAATCTCTCCAAAAACTCTACGCCACCCAAACTCAGATTCGCACACTCGGCGAACCATATCCCAAACCCTCCCTCGCTACTTTCCTCCTGAGCGATCCACTTGCCGCACCATTCGTCAGTCAGGGCAATAACTATCAGTCATGGTACTTGTCAGCCCGCACTCATGATGAGGGTGTTAATGACGAGTTTATCAAATACTACGAAGACGCCGTCAACACCATCAATGATGGTAGTGGTCTTAGCTCAGCTGTCACGACTCTCGAAGCAGGGGTTGCCCAAGTTGTGAGTAAATACAACATCCAGTAATGAGCAAGTTAGTTGACTCTATCCTTAATACTCTCAAGTATTCCGATCACTTCGACTACCCGCTCAAAAAAAATGAGATCTACTCTCGTCTTATCAAGTGCTCTACCACTCCCAAAGCCTTCGACCGCACGCTCACCAGCCTCACTAACTCAGGACAGCTTGGTCACAAGGGTTCATACTACTACTTGCCTGGAAGGGGAGAGCTACTCTCCACTCGGCGTGCTCGGCACAAAGTCTCTCAGGACAAAATAGCTACTCTCACTCCACTTATTAGCAAGCTTGCTGCTGTTCCGGGAGTCCTAGCAATCTATCTAACCGGTTCTCTTGCAGTTAGCAATAGTCATCCCTCAGATGACCTTGATCTCATGATTATTACCAGCCCTGGTCGGCTCTGGACAACTCGCCTCCTTCTCACACTCTATACCGAGTTTCTTGGTCGGCGCCGCCGTCCACAAGATGGTCATTCTCAGAACCAACTCTGTCTCAATCTCTACCTCACTCCTGATTCATTCTTGATTCCCAAGAATTTGCACTCTCTCTACACCGCCTACGAACTAATCCAAGCTGTCCCAGTTTACGATCCCACACGCACCCACCCGCTCCTCCTCGCTGCCAACTCCTGGATTAGTGACTATCTCCCGAATATAAGGACTCTCCTTAACAGGAATTCACGACTGCAAGTCGAGAAGGGCTCGCCGGCAGGCGAAAGGAGAGTCCTTGTTGTTCAGACCTTACTGGATTCCCTTGCCAAACTCCTCGAATCCCTCGCCTACCACCTCCAATACCAATACATGAAAGGCAAGATCACTCGCGAGCACATTACCCGTGACTCCGCCTTTTTCCACCCTCACAACCCAGGCAAAAAAGTTCTCAAAAACCTTGCTCTATAATCATCCTCATGTTTTATACTATTCGAGATATTCAACCAATTTGCCACGACTTGCATGCAGCTGGACAGAGGATCGTTCTTTCAACCGGATTTTTTGATCTCCTGCACTCCGAGCACATCAATTTTCTCAAGGCTGCCAGAGCAGAAGGGGACATCCTCATCGTTGCTGTCGAGTCAGATCTTCGCGCCCGTAAGCTCAAAGGAGAGGGGAGACCAATCGAAACACAGGTAGTTCGTGCTCGCAACCTTCTCTCTCTTACTGACAAAACCGAAACACTGAAAAACCGACACGCTGACACGCCGAAATCCACCAAAGTCGTAGACTTTGCCATTCTTCTCCCCGATGATTTTGATCAACCCACCCATCACGAGTCACTTATTAGCGCAGTCAAGCCAGATATCTTTGCCATCTCCGAGCACACCTTTCACCAGGATGAGAAGCAATCTCTTGTTGTTAAGCACGGCGGAGAGCTAAAAATAGTCCACCCCCACAACCCCGCGGTCTCTACTACACAACTTCTTTCTCAAAAGTAGTTATAATGTATTATGTTGCAGCCCAACTGGATCACTGCATTACTGCTAAACTGAGCCACTAAATTATGTTTGTCACCTATATCTACCAACCATTTTTCAATATTCTCGTCGGCATCTACTGGGCAATTGGGAATATAGGTCCAGAGTTTGCAGACATGGGGATCGCTGTGATCATCTTCTCACTTATTATTCGCCTCCTTCTTTTCCCTCTCACACTTGCCAGTGAGCGTTCTGAGGAAGAAAAGAAAAAAATCGTTGAACAAGTAGAAGAGGTCAAGCGCAATTACTCCTCCGAACCCATCAAGCTCAAGGCAGCCATCCGCAAGGTTATGAAGGGGAACATGCGCTCAGTCTTGGCTTCCTCTGCCAACATGATCATCCAGCTCATCATCATTGT
>CAXCDZ010000029.1:0-10379 GCA_963981525.1 uncultured bacterium
AAGATCCTGAGAGACCAGGTGCCCTTCGTGAAGGCACCTGTAGCTACACCAAAAACTTTTCACTTCATCGCACAGTCAAGGGTACCGACTTCTCCGCAATCAACTCATCCTCAAATGATCCAGTAGATCCAGAGGCCGACCTAGAAACCACCTTTTCTAATCTCACCTACCCCAAACTCCAGAATGAGGCCAGTCGCTACAGCAATCTCGGCTCTCCCGATAACCCCATCACCTACGGATCTCACTTCCTCGCACTCAACCAATGTGACCGTGCCACCAACCAACTTCTCGTCGTCTCACGCGCCAAACAGACCAAGGCTACCCTCGCCCAAACTGGCGAGTGGCCTCTAGGCTGGGTCGACTGGGGATACACTACAAGTAACGGCACCACCCTCATCGGCATCTACAACAGCCTCCCCAACTCAGCTAAAGGTAACTCCAAAATTATAATCGAAGGGATCGACGACTACTACCTCAACTCTGCCGGACTCGATATCATGTCCGACATCTCCAAACCAAAAAAAGAATTCTGCGAAACTTTCTCACAAGCAGTTGCTAATAATCAGAAATGGGCCACCGATCTTGCCCAGGCTCCCATCTACTCCCCCTCATTCCGCCAGGGATACGCTAGAGGTAGTATCTGTAGATGGAAAATCTGTTGCCCAGGGACCGACAAAGATTGCCCCGGAGACGATGAAGAATCTCTAGGGGCTGCTAGATCTCTCTACTATGATCTCAGTATTTCTCAAGCATTCGGAGGTGCCCTTGACGACCTCCTCCTCTACTATCCACTCGAAGAAGGTGCCAAGATTTTTCGCCGTGCCGCAGCCAACAATCAACTTATTCGCTTTCTCACCTCAGCCTCTCCCAACGCCATTCCGTCTGTAATCGCGACTCGTCTAGACAAAGAGTTGGGGGGTAATGAATGCTTTGATCGTCGTCCCAATCTCTTTAGTTGGCTAAGTTTTGGTCATATTTATGACTATCTTAACGACTACGAATATCTCGATCCTGACGAAAAATGCCCCGGCTACGATATCCAACCAGAAAAACTCACAAAAGAAAAAGGTGGCGCCTTCGCCAAAGAGTCCATTATCTCTCGCATCATAGGACTACTCTGGAGAGCGCTAGATGATTTTGTCCCCACCAAACGCCATCTCATCACTGTCCCCGACGCCATGGGTCAAAGCATCTCCGAACTCCAGGGTCATGTCTATGATACTCGTGACAATCTCGCCGAACTAGAAAAACAACTAGAGTACAATCAGAGTCTCAGCAACATCGTCGACGACAATGCAGAGTTTCTCTTTGCAGGCAAAAACTTTCCTATCGCAGACTCAAAGCGTCGCCTCGCCTACTTTACCTGTGGCTCCAACGAATACTCCTCTCCACAGGAGACTAGTATCGAGGCCTACGCCCTTGGCACCCGTGTTGGCTGCACCAACACAAAAGAAGATCTTGATGGACTCTGTGATCCCACTGCATTCAAGGAATTGATCGCCGACTCCCCCTGGGAAGCTCCTTTGCCTAGTGCCGTCACTACCATCCTCAACTCCGAGATGTTCGTAGGTGGCAAGCTCAATCCAGAGCTAGAAGAGGTCTATGCCCGCGCCTCCAAAGAAACTGGCGTTCCCTGCGAGGTCTTAGCGGGTCTCCACTTTGAGGAAGGCAGCGCATATTTCACTGACTACGGCAGTCCAGAAAAAGTCTCCGTCACTAGCGGTAATCCCCTTGAGCCAGGTCAGAGTTTACTGGACACCGCTCTCATTGCAGGTAGCGCACTCCTTCGCCATCCATTTAGTAACACCAGCACTCTGATCAAATCAATCAGCAACTTCAATGGTGGTGGCAACAGCAACTGCCAATTCGGATATCCCTACCCCATTCCCTATGGTGGTTGTCCGCGCTCATTCCAAGGAGACGATGATCCCTACGCCACCAACCAGCTCGACCCCCGTCACACCAACATGTGGCTCCTCTTCCACTCCGACAACACCGCGGGAGAACCCACCCCGTACGGCGCCGACCGACCTGGCGCTTTCGCAGTTGCCCTCACCGTCTACAACGAAGCCACCAGCAAAAACACAGTCTCGACTGATCCTGACAGCACTGACCCAGACTCACCCACTTCTCCAGGCTCCTCTCGCACCAACTTCACACCTCAAGAATGTGGGGAAAACAGCTTGAGCACTGCCCTCGGCTGCCTCTCATACGGTGACGACATGGCCTCCATCATTCTCAGCTTCCTCATCGGGATTAGCGGCGCAATCTCCCTCGGGGTAATGCTCGCAGGCACCATTCAGATCATGACCGCAGCCGGAGACATCGAAAAGTCCCGCAAAGGTCGCGAGCTCTTCACTGCCGCCGTAGTTGGCCTCATGTTCATCATCTTCTCAGTCACTCTCCTTCGCACATTCGCAGGTGAGATTATCAAACTCCCTGGGTTTTAAGAACATACATATGCAATCACTTATCAACCTTATCGCTGGCAATCGCTTCGCCCGTATCGCACTCGGTGCCACGCTCGGTATTGGTATTCTCATTCTCCTTTTCTCTCCTGACAAGAGCCCTTCCTCACTCTCCCCCACCAGGCTCCCCCCTACTTCTCCCAGACCAGAGTTAACTGAGCTCAACACAGAAGAGAGGAGCAACGCAATCAAGTACCGCACTGGTGCTACCGACGCACTCCCAATCCGAGTCACAAGCTTCATGACTAGCACGGGGATAGATACGGATATCAGTATCTTCATTGATCCTCTCGACCCCACAGAGACTGTCAGGTTCGAGATTACCGGCCTCTCCTACGCCAATCCCAACACCGACCCTACTGCTAATCCCAACATCACAGCTTACGAGGAATCATTCATTCGTGGCCTATCTCTCATGAGAAATGCTGGCCTCACCCCCAGTCGACTCATTTTCATCTACTCCGACATAGACTACATCAGAAATACAGCTCAATCCTGGGTTAATTACCTTGAACTTCTATAAATCACACACAACTGCTGTGTCCCTCGTAGCTTCATGCGAAGTGGGAGATCGATCATCTCGGACTCCTCGATTAATCGCCCAACTTGACACCTATTGACATTTCATATCATTTGTCATAATCAATCTCTACTGCTATCCTATTCATTACAACAAGATAGGAGAAATAATCATGAAGCCAATTTATGATCTCACCAAAGAAGAACAGGACATTCTTGACTCATACGAGCGTGGTGAGTGGAAAACTGTGCCCAATGTTGAAAAAGAAAAGGAGAAGCTTATTCGCTCTGCCAAAGCTACTCTCAAAAAATCCAAAAACATTAACCTTCGCATGCAACCCATCAGTCTCGAAAAACTCAAGGGTAAAGCTATTAAACTCGGTCTTCCCTACCAAACCCTCGCCAGCAGCATCCTCCATCAATACGCCTCTGGCCAGACCATCACCCCCTGATTCCCCCACCACAACACTGGAATACTGAAAAACTGCAACACTCGAGCGTGTTCCGCTCGCGTATGCTAAAATTCTACCTATCATGAATCGATTTTTCTCTCATCTCACCATCACTCTAATCACTATCTTCTGTTTGCTGATCACTATTTCTCCTTCTCCAGCACACGCACAGTCATCAGGGCTTAATAGTATTATGGCCGGTACAATGAGTATTGATATTATGGGTTTTGAAGGTGATTGTGCAGGAATGGATTTTAATTCTCAAACGGCCTTAGAGAATTATTTGGGTGGTAGATGTGATGAAGAAAATAAAAAACACGGCCTCCTCCCCGCTGGCGGGGAATACATGGCCATGCTCTATCAACAGCAGCCTAGTAGTAGAGAGTACATCGCCGATATTCTCGATAACGTTGGCATTCCCCAGGTTAGCTCAGCCTACGCCCAAGGGACAGGATACTCCGCCATGTCACCATTTCTTAGTTTCTGGAAATCATTCCGCAACCTCGCCTACTCTCTCTACATCATCATGTTCGTCGTAGTTGGAGTCATGATTATGTTGAGGACCAAGATCAATGCCCAGACTGTCATCACCGTCCAGAGCGCCCTCCCCAATCTCGTCATCACCCTTCTTCTCATCACATTCTCCTATGCCATCGTTGGTTTTATGATCGACCTTATGTACTTTGCCATCTACGCCACAGTCTACCTCATTAGCGCCGCCGGCATTATCTCGACTCCCACCAAAGCCATTACCAGACTTATGTCATACAGCGCATGGAGCGTCATCTTCGAAGGACGCAACAGTATTATCTCCGCCGTCTCTCTTGCTATCAAGGAAGTCCTCTCTGGAGTAAGTAATCTCAGTATGGGAGCTCGTATTGGGGTTGGTGTTGCCACAGCGGGTATTTCAGAGATTCTTGCTAATGGATTCTTCTATCTCCTCGCTGCCGTCTGGATTGGCATCTCAATGATCAAGCTCATTTTCGTTCTTTTCAAGTCATACATCATGCTCATAATACAGACTGTCACCGCTCCTGTCCAACTCCTTATGAATGCCATGCCCGGGAGTGAGGCCTTCGCCAACTGGATCAAAAAGACTGCCAGCTATCTCATTCCCTTCCCTGTTGCTGCTGCAATGTTTATCATGGCCGCCGTTTTTATCGGCGACCCAACTCAATCCACCATCCTTGAGGTGGGCAACTCTAGTTGGGCCGGTGACGCCAATCCATTTGGCATCGACCAATCTCATGAATTTTATGACAGCTCTGGATCAGAACTTTGGCTTCCACCCTTCACTTTCACAGGTAGCAATAGTTGGCAATCAAAAGATCTCATGGTTCTCCTAGGATTCTTCATCTTTACCATGACCCCCGCCTCAGTCAAGATGGCTCAGGAATGGCTCCAGGTCAAGGAAAGCCCATACACCGCCGAAGCATTCAGCGGTGCAGGCGCAGCAATTGGACTAGGTAAGGCTGCTTATGGATGGAAAACTGGCCTGCAACACCAACGCGAAGCTAATCAACAACTCGATTACCAGAAACAAATGGCTGCGGGTATCGAAGCTCTCAAGTCCAAACCCTAACTCAACTAGTAAAATATTTAGCTGCCACCCCAAAAGTCTTCTCAGAGTTTTCTACCACCCATTCCCAAAACAAATGTGGAGGCAAGTCAAACACTTCCGTCGCAAGATACTCAGTCATTCTTTTGAGAGTTACTATGTCCCAAGCATTCTTTGTGTTATATAACATATTCCACTGTGCACCAATATCACTATCCCACTTCCATCCTCCAAAAAATTCTTTTCTTTGCTCTTTTCTTTGCTCTTTTCTCTCTTTACGATACTCATCTTCATCTCTATATAAATTTGCCGCCCGCATATTTCTCATCAACACCTTCCATAGTAATTCTGGTTCATAAGCCTTACCTTCTAATGCTCTATATGTTGCTATACTATCAGTCACGATATCCTTGTCCCATGGATTGTGAACAATCTTCTTAAACCTCGGCATTGGCATCTCTCCCTTATTAACCCCCGAATACACCTCTTCATCAAACATTACTGACCCTCCCTCATAATCAATCACACTCATTACCTCACCCGGCTGTCTTTGCTTCAAAATTTCAAAGACAATTTTTGCTGTCTTTTGACGAAACTCCTTAATATTCGGCCCCACTATACTTGCCACTACCCCTGCTAAAGCAGCAAGATTTTCCGGCTCTGGATTACTCCCATACTCAATTAAGGCCTCATAAAACTTCTGCTGATACGAAGCGCGATACTTTAGAGCATCATCTCCTCTTTTTGCTTTCAAAGCATCCGTCACAAAATAACCATCATTAAATCGTTTGGAAAAATACTCAAATTTTGCTTTACCAGTGATTTCTTCAGATTTCAGTTTTTTTACCAACTCTCGATCATAACTATATTTTTTTATTGCCCAGTCCCAACTAATTCTCTCAAAGAAATCATCACCCTTCTCACCTGCTTCTTCTAACAATATTCTAATTGTCTCTGAATTATTTCTTCTTGGTCTAGTTTGTTTTTCTTGATAAGCTACTGCCTTATAAAACGGATTGTTCTTTCCACCAAAGTGGTATTCATCGTCATTGTACAAAGCTTTATTCCAAACATTATTCCACCACTCATTTGCTTCTACTAGCTCTTCTTCAGTTACTCCATCTTTCTCCACAAAGAATGTTGACCGCCCTCCCTTTGCTCCTTCCGTAGTATCCTTGCTAGAAGTGAAGTGAGCTGTGGTTTCCCCTCCATTCATCGAATGAAATGATGGTAATCCCATTCTATCTAGCCCAAGTAGCGCTTCAGGCACTCTAATTGGCGTATATTTCCACATAAACCTTACTAATAATCGTGGATCACGCTTCATGTAATATTCTGGTATACCCTGAGGGAGATCGAACTTCGCGTTATCAAAAGATCCGTTACCAACTACTTCACCCAACCTGCCCGTACCTATCCAATATAGATATGTTCTGCTGATATAATCTCCGTAATTATTTACCATTTGATCTAATAATTCACCCTCTTCTACCTTATCAGTCATCTTGGCAAACCCATCAACACCATACTTAGTAATTAGCATTTGTTTCACAAAAATCTTTCGATCTTTTTTCATACCCTCACCCTCTGTTTTTCTCGCAAGAACAGTTCCCCACGAACGATCAACGTATACTTTAATTTTCTCTCCATCCGACCCTATTATCTCTTTTCCTTTGTTTTTTCCTTTTTTATATTTCTTGTATGTATACATTCCCAATTCATCTCTTAATTCTTGTGGGACATTCTGCGCCATCACCCCTTCAAAATCATACTGATTTACCTCAATTCCAAGCTCCTTTACTTCTTTGCCTTCACTATCACGAATAACAATCACCTCATTACGCTTTACTTCTTCAAAAAGTCTATACTCCGGACCCTGTCTTGACCAAAAGTTCATTACTTTCATGTACAATTCTTCATCAACATATCCATTTCTCCAGGCAAAAGTAAGTTGCAACAACATCATGTGGTTTGTGGCAGTATCCTTAATTGTCGTATCTATTCCGCCAATCGCCAATAGGGTCATATATTTTTGAGCGCGCTCATCATAGTACATAGAGGCTCTCTCAACCGACTCACTCACCAATATTCTATTCTGCTTCAATAGCTCTTGGAGCAACACTTCTTCCATTATCTCCTTTGCTCTTCCCTCAAGATTTGTATTTACTCTTGGTGGTTTTTTGCCCGCTTTAATTTGATCAACATCAGGGATTGGTAGTCCCAGGACGTCAACATCCAAACCATCTTCTTTCCACCTGGCAACAATTTCTTTATTAAAAGTATCCAAATGTTCATAGTTAATGTTTCGCATTCTTTCCTGTCCTCCACCCCTATACACATCTCTTAGTTGTGCGGTTCCTTGAAGGTTTTCCAAAAATAACTTAAGCTTCTCAGGATCATTCTTTAGAATATCTAATTCAGCTACACTTATTCCAATATCATTATTTTTTATCCAGTCAATCATCTCTCCATCATTTTCGAAATCTGGAGTTTTTACATTAGCATTAACTCTTTCTCTTGTCTGAAAATTCTGTTGACCAGACATTTTCTCTTGTGCCTTCATAGCCTTATTCTTAATCCAAGACTCTTCTATCCTCCTTGACAACTCATAAATCTCAGTAAAATTCTCATCATCCGCCCTATTCTCCAATTGCTCAATAAACACAATCAGCCTCATATAACCATCATCATCCAACTCCTCAAACAATTTACTAGTTGCCTCACCTCCCTCATCTATTGATTGATAGAACTGTCCAACAATCTCCAACCCTTTTGACTCAACTGAAGCTTGTATTCGCTCTCTCATGCCCATTCTCAACACAGGTTTCTTTCTATCTAATATTCTACGTCCCAGTTTATCCACCTCTTTTCGAATAGTTGCTTTGCGCTCCTCAGTCATTGGCTCATCAATTCTCTCCTCAACTGACTTCAACATCTTCCCTCTCACGACATCTATTGTCCTTCGAGTTTTCTTTACTTCTTCTGTGTCCATTTTCTTTACGACTTCCCCCAGCTCTCCATTAACTTCCTTCCACAACTCAACCGTTTCTCCACTATCTTTGTTTTCATTTACTTTCCCCGCTAACTGCTCAGCTTCCTGCCTGTATGCCTTTATCCTACCTTTGCTTGGGTGGGGCTCTACTCCCAATTTCTTATCTTGCATTTTTAGTACTTTTACAAGATTGTCTCTAACATCACCACTTTTTTCCTCATCTCCTCCAATATTTCCCACCACTTGCTGTAATAGTTTTTTCTGATCTTCATCATCAGTCCCTTTTCTCACTCTTTCCACCACTATTTTCAAAACATCATCACCCAATTCTATATTTTTATCAGCAACTATCCCTGCCAAGATTTTTACATTTCTTTGTGCCAGAAATATAATCAACAACTCTTCTATTGGGCTACTCTTCTTTTCACTCTCCTGATCACCGCTAGCACCGCCTCCCTCTATTTTATTACCATCGTTCTCAGCATTTGCACTCATACCCATAATTCTACCACACCAGACAAGACTAAGATGCTAAAATAAGATCTATGGCAACCAGCGCAGACATCCTCCATAAATATCAATATTTACGCACCCACCCCATTAATAAAGTCCTAATCGAACGCATACTCCTCCCAGGACTAGCAACTCAGGGCAAATTCGCCGGTGCCAGTCGCGGAATCAAGCTCCCCCATGGCAAAGACGAACAACCACAATATATTCAACTAGACGAAGCCGCCATCCTCATTATCTCCTGGCTAGAATCCAGTCGTAACCTAGAAACTAGTGAAGTCAACAAACTCAACTCCATCGCAAACAATCTCAAGGACAGCAAACACGCCGTCTCCACTCTCACCATCATGCTCCAGAACAAATATCACGAGATGGTGAACGAACCAGAGACCAATCTCACCACCGCAGTCCGCAACAATCTAGAATCGTACCGCGCCCACCAACAAAAACAAGATAAAAATAGATACTCCAGTATTGGCTACAACCCAGGCACAGTTATCGACACATTCAACAAAACACACAAAGAAGTCACTCGCCTCATGCAATCAGGCGCCCCAGCCGCTGCCATCGCCACCCTCCTCCCCATCGACCACAACAGCAAAACACCTATAGCCACTCAACGTGCTATGGCTCAAATCATCGCCAGCAACCTCGACCGCTTCACTGGTGCCCGCGACCTCCATCTGGGCAAGACTCCCACCTCTCTCTCCCTCCAAGCCAACTCAGCCACCAAAGAGCTCGAGCAGATCATTAAGTCAAGCTATCCAGAACACACCGACCTCCTCAACTACACCGGCGACTCCGATTTCCAAAAAAGATTTCTTACCTCCATCAACAAAACAGCCGACAGCTACGTCGGTGCTAGAGGAGAATCAGACCGTCTCGAGCCATATCGCAAGATCAGACTCGACGCCGCCCGTGCCCTCCCCTTCATAGCTCCAAGTATGCTCGAACTCGAGACCACTCTTTTCAACACTCTCGATAGCGCCAACATAGAAGAAGCTCGCACCCTCACCAACGCTATCCTACGCGAAATAATAAGCTCAGCCTCAAACTCTCCCAACACAACACAACTCGTCGACACCACTCTCGCCAAACTCAACTACAAAAATGATTACCGCCAACTCATTATCCGCACCCTCAACACACAAGAGTTCCAATTTGGCATCGCCTACCAAACCCAATCTCTTAACTCATCCTTCGAGACTCACCGCCCCAATCGCTTTGATCGCAAACTCGTTAGAAACGGCATTAACCCCCAACACACTCAACTAACTTCAGAACAGCTTCGTGACAATTTCCAATCCCTCCTCCCCCCCCAACCTCTCCCAGAAAATAATCTCGACCTCGAAAACACTGTCTGGGAACAATATTTTACCGAGCTAAGATCAGACAATCCAGACCAAACTCGCCTCACCTCTCTTCGCAACTGGCTCGACTCCTCCCACACCACTTTTCGATTAGATGATCAGGAAAGTAAGCTCGCCTCTCGTAGTCGCTTCGAACACTCCTTCACTAGCTTCGCATCCCGTACCCGTCACGCCCAGCACGAGTTCTATAACAAACTATTCGAAATAGAAGAAAATCTTCCCTGGAACAGGGGTATAAAAAAAGCTCTCGAGAGTTACGACAAATTCGTCGAATGGGCAGTCATCCCTCTCCCATTTACAGACAAAAAACTTCCCCTCTTTCGCATGTTTCCATGGATCGCAGATCAGTGGAATACCTTTAAACAAACTAAAACCCTCTCGCAACTCGCCAAGCTTAACCCAAACAGCACAAGATACAAACTCCTCACTCATTACAGTAAGGGCAACTTTACCATCAATGGCATGTTTGGCTCTGCCAGTCGTGAATTTTGGGGTAAAAGAGTCGCCCAA
>CAXCDZ010000030.1:0-10366 GCA_963981525.1 uncultured bacterium
GGTGGAGTAGACGAGATTATCCCACCAGGACTAGTCGATCCAGTTGCCGGCAAACCCAAGCTAATTAACGCCAACCTTATTCTTGGCATCTCTTCCTTGATTTTTTTCTTGATATTTCTGGGTTACCAGGTTTTCTCATGGTTGAGTCTGCCCAAGCTAGAGGTTATCCAACCTATTGATAGCGAGGTCTACGGCGAAAAAGTCACAGTCAAAGGAGCGACAGACTTAGGTGCTACTGTCACAGTCGACGGGCAGCAGGTCTTGATTGATCAGAATGGTCAGTTCACGCTCGACCTCCTCTTTCCCGCAGGCACGCACTCCGTCATCATCAAGGCCGAGAACCGCGAGGGCAAGTCACGCCTGCTTGAACGCACCTTCCAGATCTCCAAGTAAGCTTGCAAAGTTACGAACCTTGCAGAGTGAGTGTTCGTAACTTATCGTTTAGAATTTAGAATTTAGTGTTTAGAATTTGTAATGATCATGCTATGATCATTAGTATGGACCTGCCACAAATCCTCTTACTCACCGCTATCTTCGTTATCTCAATTATCCTCACGATCATTGGCGTCCAGATAATCATGCTCCTTCGCGACTCAAGAGAGACTCTCAAGAGAGTGGACCATCTCCTCGGTGACCTGGAGTTCCTCTCCCGCTCCCTCACTCGTGCAGGTGGCTCTCTTTCCCATCTCTCAACTAGTCTCCAATCAGGCATGCAGCTAGTAACCCTCGTTACTGGCCTATTATCTACCAAAACCAAAAAATCCAAATGAGCTCCTCTTGCGACAACTGTTCTACTAATTCTGACTCATCAGGCTTTGCCTCTGGATTCCTCATGGGTCTAGTTGTAGGCGGGGCAGGGGGATATCTCCTCTCTACAGAAAAAGGTCAGGAGCTACTTGCTAGTCTCAAGGAAAATGCCGGTGACAAACTCACCGAGGTCATGGACAACCCAGTCATCGCTGACAAACTAGCAGATCTCGAGACCACCATGCAAGAGGCTCGTGCCACGATCGAGTCCACGACCAAGGAGGCCAAGTCACGCGTCCATACAGCAGCCCAAGAAGTGGCAAAAGCCACTAAACCAGTCAAAAAGAAAAAAACCTTCCTTCGCCGCGGCCGTGCCCTCTCGTAGCTCAAAGAGCGAAGTGGGGCTCCCCAGTCAAATAACCAACTCTTTCTCCACAAGCTATAATACTTAGCCACTATGGCTATTGAATTAAAAGTTGGCGATGTGTTCTTCATGCAAGATCCTCCTAGGGAAATAGTTGTCTTGTGTCCAGATGATGGTAGGTCAAATATCTTTACTGGGGGTCAAATCACAAGGGGTGCAGAAGAGGTTGGGCTTCACATTATCAATTCCTGCAATGCAGCTAATATCATCCAATCAACTGGTGAAACAATGACTATTCCTGAGCTTATTGATGGCATTCAGGCTGGCAACAATCACACTCTCCCACTTAGCACTATTGTCGATTTCTTAACCACACTATCATGATTCGAATCATAGTAGTATTAACCTCTCCTGTGTCCCTCAAAGCAACAGAATTACAAAACGGCAGAATATGCAGTCTGTGTAAAGTCTAGTTGCGACGTGGGATGCTACAATACATCCCATGAAAGCCGCAGACATCCGTGCCAAATATCTAGCATTCTTCCAGAGTCGTGGTCACGCCGTGATCCCGGCCGCCCCGATCATTCCTCCTGACGATCCCACCACTCTTTTTACCAGTAGTGGCATGCAACAACTCGTTCCATATCTCAAGGGTGAGGATCATCCCATGGGCACTCGCCTAGTCAACTCACAACCATCCTTTCGCGCCGAAGACATCGAAGAGGTTGGGGATAACAGACATACTTGCATGTTTGAGATGCTTGGCAACTGGTCTCTTGGTGACTATTTCAAAAAAGATCAGCTTGCTTGGGTCTGGGAGTTTTTTACAAACGAACTGGGCCTAGATAAGAGCAGGCTCTACATCACTGTTTTTGCAGGTGACGCAGGTGTAGAAGAAGATCAGGCAGCAATCAAGGTTTGGCAAGAGATCCTTGGTGATTCCAACTCAGCCCAGCCAGGAGAAAAAGGATTTGACCCCAAAACTAAGATCTACACATATGCCAGTAACTGGTGGAGTAGATCCGGTGGTCCGGACAAAATGCCAGTTGGCGAGATTGGCGGCCCTGACTCAGAAATCTTCTTTGATTTTGGTGAAAGTCATAACTTCCACGCTCAATCAGTGTGGGCCGATGAGTTGTGTCACGTCAATTGTGATTGTGGCAGATTCTTAGAGATCGGCAATTCTGTCTTTATGCAATACGAAAAAACAGACGATGGAATGGTCCCACTTCCTGCCCAAAATGTCGACTTTGGGGGAGGGTTTGGGCGCATTGTTGCCGCAGTTGCAGACTCACCAGACGTTTTTACTACAGATATTTTTGAGCCCACTATTAAAAGCATTGAAAAGATTACCGGCAAAAAATACTCTGGAGAATTCATGCCTGCGATGCGAGTTATCGCTGACCATCTTCGTGCTGCTGTTTTTATGGCAGCTCAGGGTCTCACTCCCAGCAACAAGCTTCAGGGTTATGTCATGCGCCGACTCTTGCGTCGTGCAGCCGTCAGAGCTCGTACACTCGGAGGAGACACAAAAGAGATCTTTCTCGCTAGCGTCCCCTCTATTATTGAGTTTTACTCCCAAGCCAGCTTCATCAATTCTGAAGTCGAGCAAAAAATAATTGGAGTGATTTCAGAAGAGCTCGACAAATTCACCAAAGTTCTTGAAAAGGGTAGTCGCGCTATCAATAAGTTGGGAGAGGATCAGATTACCGAGCAGATTGCTTTTGATCTCTATCAGTCCATGGGTTTTCCATTCGAGATTACCAAGGAGTTAGTTGAAGCCAAGGGAGTCACACTCGACGAGAGTAAGTTCAATCAACTGCTATCTGCTCACAAGGACTCTTCTCGCACGTCCTCCGCTGGTATGTTCAAGGGGGGGCTAGCAGATAGCAGCGAGATCACTACTCAGTATCACACCACCACCCACATTCTCCACCAGGCACTCATCGATGTCTTAGGAGACGAAGTCACCCAAGCCGGCAGCAATATTAGTGCTCATAGACTCCGTTTCGACTACACTTACTCTGGCAAGCCCACAGAAGAGGAGCGCACCAAGATCCAGGATCTCATCAACCAGAAAATTAGTGAAGATCTCCCAGTCCACAAAACTATCCAGGATAAGCAAGACGCACTAGACTCAGGTGCTCGTGCTTTTTTCGTCGAAAAGTATCCTGAGCGAGTCACGGTCTACACCATTGGGCTAGACGAGAAGGAAGATTGGTACTCCAAAGAGCTCTGTGGAGGACCCCATGTCGCCCGCACTGGCGAGATCGGAGAGATCAAAATTACCAAGGACGAGAATCTAGGGAGTGGTAAGCGCCGAATCTACGCCGAGCTCACCTAATCTGTGTTATTCTAGATATATGGAACTCACCAATATCTTGGGGAGACTCAAGTCTGAACAGGATGCTCCTCAACCATTTCTTGCGCTCGAACTCACCAACGAGTTAGTGGCTGCTGCCGTCTGGCATGTAGAGAATGACTCAACCCAGATTGTTACTTTGGGATCTACAGTTGAGTGGAATAACTCAGATAGCGAGAAAGCCAATGACAATCTCATTCAAGCAGTAGATTCTTCTATCTCAGTCGCCGTCGACGGATTGCCCACAGAACCCAATCAAGCAATCTTTGGCATTCCTAGTAACTGGACAACTTCCCAAGGAATCAAAAAGAACAAGCTCAGCATGATCAAGCTTATCAGTCGCGAGCTTGAGCTTAAGCCACTTGGATTCGTAGTTATTCTCGACAGCTTACTCAAGTATCTCAAGATGCAGGAGGGCACTCCCACCACCTCACTTCTCATTCAGGTTACTCATGACGAAGCCACGATCAATCATGTAGTTTTTGGCAAGATAGAAGGATCGCACTCAGTGGTCAGGAGTCAGGATATCGCCCAAGATGTCGAAGAGGGCATCTCTCAACTCAATATTTCCGGCAATCTTCCTTCTCGTATCATAGTTTTTGATGGGAGAACTGACCTTGCAGAAATAGTCCAGAATCTCGTCTCATATGACTGGCAGTCCAAGTTCCAGTTCGTCCACCTCCCTAAGGTCGAGAGCCTGCCTTCCGACATTATCATCCGCAGCATCGCAGTCGCAGGAGGTGCCGAAGTCGCCAAATCCAAAGGTATTCAGATCACGGAGCCAAAACCATCTTCTATTCTCCCCACTGAGCCATCTGAAACACCGACAAACAGACACGTCGACACGCCGATCACCCCCGACTTCGGCTTCTCCGATACGCCACTTTCTCCCCCTACTGACAAAACTGAAACACCGACAAACAGACACGCCGACACGCCGATAACCCCCCCCAAACCCAAGAAGCCAAAGTCAAGTTTTCGCCTCCCCACTTTTCCCCGCCCAAAATTGAGGCTCCCCTACTTCAAACCCACTAGCAAACTGGCTCTCATTGCCATTTTTCTTATTTTTCTCGCTTCTTCTGCTCTCGCTGCCTCTTGGTTTATCCCACATGCCGTCGTCAGCATCTCAGTAGAGCCCAAAATCCTCGAAGAAAATCTCCCTCTCACCCTCTCCACTACAGCAGACTCAATTGACCTTGAAAACTCCATCGTCCCTGCCACCATCCTCTCTACCACCGTTTCGGGAACTGACTCAGTCAACACCACTGGCACCAAAACCATCGGTGACGCCGCATCAGGTGAGCTCACAATCTATAACAGGACTGACTTGGTCAAGAAGTTTGCAAAAGGAACATCCTTAGAAGCAAACGATCTCACCTTCACGTTAGATGAAGACGTCTCAGTCGCAAGCTCTTCTTCTGGTTCAGATTATGTCAATGTTCCAGGTAAGGCAACAGTCAAGGTTACGGCCGACGCTATCGGAGAAGATGGCAATCTATCAGAAAACACGGAGTTCTCAGTCGCTGAGTACTCAGCCTCGACTTACATCGCCAAAAACGAGTCATCTCTCTCCGGTGGTAACTCAAGCACTATTAGTGTCGTCAGTAGCGATGATCTTAACTCGCTACTCTCCTCAATCTCCGAAAAACTCGCCGTCAAAGCCCAAGAAGATCTCCTTCTCTCATCAACTTCAGGATCTGGAGTTTTCTTACTCAAAGACAGTTTCAAAGTTACTGACGAGTCTTACTCTGCAGACCTTGGACAAGAAGCTAGTGTGCTCGAGGGTACAGTCGAGGCTTCAATAAATGGCATTCAGTATCTTACCCAAGATGTTGAGCAGCTACTTTCTTCACGTATTCAAGAGGCTTTGCCACCTGGATACACTCGCACTCTTGACCCGCCTTCAGTCGAGCTTAGTTCAGCAGAAGTCGAGACAGAATCCGAAGTCATCGCCGAGGCCAAGGTCAAGATCAGACTCTTGCCCCAACTCAATCAAGATAGTATTCGCGCAACGCTCAGGGGCCTCAGCACAGACTTGATCAAAGAGGCATTATCTGGAGTTGTCGGGATGGATACTGCTCACGTCGTGATCACTCCTAAGTTTCTCCCCCCTAGATGGAAAAAAATGCCCCGTAATCCCAACAACATCACGATTCATATTACTGCCACCAATTAATCACTTAACATAATAAATCCATGCCAACATACAAATACATCAAAGCACCTCCTGGACACACTCTCCTTCGCAAAGAGCCAAAAACATACCAGTTTCGCCAGGCGATTTCCGCAATCTTTCTCACTCTTGGTATTGCAGCCTTTACCTCAGTTGTCTACCCGATGTATGCATATCAGTTCTCCTACAAATCCAAGTTCCAGACTTCCGCTCTCCTTACTCCCCAGGTGACCGAGCTCACCTCGATTACAAAGGTGGTCAAGCCAGCTGTTGCATCAGAACCTACCTTTCTACCCGAAATGATCCACACCACTCTCGATTACACTGACACTGATCTCTGGTTCCCCCAGACGACCTCACCCACAACTTCCCTCTACTCAGACTCCATCTACACTCTCTCAATCACTGACTTGGGGATCGACAGGGCAGTCGTCAAGAATGGCGTCCAAGATCTCAAAGAATCCCTCATTCAGTACCCAGGCACCGCGATGCCCGGAGAACTTGGCAACACCGTTATTTTTGGCCACTCTGTTCTCCCTCAGTTCTTTAACCCAGAAAGTTACATTAGTATTTTCTCGACTCTTCATACTCTTACTCCTGGCCAAGAGATCACAATCACTCAGGATGGAGCTACATACACCTATCAGATTTATGACATGTACGAAGTCATGCCAGACGATCTCTCCCCTCTCGCTCAAAGCTATGATGATAGCAGACTTACTATCATTACCTGTACTCCTCCCGGCACCTATCTCCGTCGCCTTATCGTCAGGGCCAAACTAATATGACAACTTATCTTGGAGTCGACGTAGGAGAAAAGAATCATGGCCTTGCACTCGCATCTGGTCCGCTCGCCACTCCTCTCCCGTCCATCACAAGCACTAGTGTCAGAGCTCTCTCTGAAAAATTGGTGAGCATTGCTGGCAAGCACTCCGCCTCTACCATTGTGCTGGGTAAGCCTCGCGGCAAAATCCTTAGTATTGTAGAGAGGCTAGAGGAATCACTCAGCTCACACTCCGCTCTCACGGTCGTCCTTCACTCTGAGAATCTCTCGACCCATGACGCGCTTAATAAGCTCAGAGAAATAGGTGCCAAACGCCAGAAGCTCCAAAACGATCATTCCTACGCAGCCTGCCTAATACTTGAAGACTATCTGGAATCGGTTGTGCAAATATGATGCCGCGCCCCTTCGTAGCTTACCTAAGCGAAGTGGGGTATACTTTTGAGTAGGAGGAAAAATATATGTTAAAAAATGTCATCGCCCCCATTCAAGCCTGGTTGCTATCTCGCAGTCAGTGTGTCGGTTGTGGTATGCCACTGGACAAAGCTGACTCAAAAAAAAGAGACGCCACCACCAACAAAGTCACCTGCAAGTGTGGTCGTATCTTTATTCATAATCACAAGAGGAAAACCTACCGCCGCGCACTCTTCTCCGAAGTTTAATCAAACACTATGTCTCGTCGTCGCAAAAAACCAATTATCTCCACTCAGGTTATTGTCGCAGTCTTCCTTGCGATCTCTCTCCTATTCTTTGGCATTGGCAAAATCTTCATTCGCAGCATTACTTCGTCCGTTACTCAGGAAAATCATGAGTATCAAGAGTTTGTGGTTAGTAGGGGAGACACCACTCTCAAGATCGCCAGCAACCTCTATCATGCTGGCCTGATCCGCTCACCCCTAGGATTTCGCTACATCGTCAAGACCCACAGTCTAGGAGATAAACTCCAGTCAGGTACTTATTACCTTCGCGCCTCCTCAAGCACACTCGAGATTGCCAACAAACTCACGACCGGAGTTAGTGATCTCTCAGTCACGATCCCAGAAGGATATCGGTTAGAGCAGATCGCGATCGTGCTCGAGGCAGAGCTTGGCCTTTCCGCAACCGAATTTCTGACTTCCTCACAAGGGTTAGAGGGATATCTCTTCCCAGACACTTACCACTTCGCGCCCTCTTCTTCAGTAGAGATTGTGATTACTACCATGCAAAACAACTTCGAATCTAAGATAGGCCAGATAGATAAGCGAAGCCTCATCCTCGCCTCATTGATCGAGCGAGAGACGAGGGGTAGCGCCGAAAAACCAGTCGTTGCCGGGATTCTTGAGAAGAGACTCTCCGCAGGTTGGCCACTTGAGCTAGACGCCACCGTTCAATACGCACTTGGCAGGCCAGGGCAGTGGTGGAGTAACACCACTCTCGCTGATCGACAAACTAGCTCACCCTACAATACCTACCAGATTTCAGGCCTTCCTCCCCATCCAATCTGCAATCCAGGTATCGAGAGTATTAACGCAGCACAAGCTCCCCAGGCATCCGAATACTGGTTCTATTTGCACGGTCGTGACGGACAGATCCACTACGCCACTACTAACGCACAGCACTCCGCAAACATTGATCAGTACATAAGATAGTGAGTTCTCCTACTTGACGAATCACAGAGATAGTGTTTTAATAACTTCTTGCCCGTCCTAACCGTGGGCGTACAAATAATGGGTACGCCCTTTTTGTATATTGGTAATAACAATACAGAGGAAAAATCAATGTCCAAATCTAGTAGATTATATTGGGGTCAGCAAGACCTTCCGCTTCCGGAACTCGACCTAACCTCATTTCAACTAGAGTCATACCAGGACTTTCTCGACAACGGTATTGCCAAATATCTCCAAGACATCTCTCCAATTCAGGATTTCACAGGTAAAACCTGGGAGCTCTCTTTCCACGGACACTACTTCGAAGAACCCAAGCTCACTGCCAGTCAAGCTGTCGAAAAAGGCCTCAACTACGACCAGCCTCTCAGAGTCAAAGTCAAACTAATCAACAAAATCACCGGCGAAACTGTCGAGCAAGACGTTTTCTTGGGTGACATGCCCAAGATCACCACCAAAGGAACTTTCATTATCTCAGGGATCGAACGTGCCGTTGTTACACAACTTGTGAGAGCACCGGGTGTTTTCTTTGGCGGTTCGGTTGACGCCAACTCAGGAAGACTCCTTCACACAGCAGAATTAAGACCTATGCGTGGTAGCTGGCTTGAGATGGGGATCGCCAAATCCGATGTCATCTCCGCCAAGATTGATCGTCACCGCAAATTCCACATCACCACTCTCTTGCGCGCCCTCGGTTACGAATCAGACGAAGATATTCTTGAGCTATTCAAAGATGTCGACACTGACAAAGATCATCAATACATCTTTGCCACCCTCGCAAAAGACAAAAACAAAACCAAAGAAGAAGCACTCCTAGACCTTTACGACAAGATCAGGCCCGGTGAGCCAGCAGTTCTTGAGAACGCTCGCAACCTCTTCTTCCAGAGCTTCTTTGATGGCAGAAGATATGATCTCGCCCCAGTTGGTCGTTACAAGCTCAACTCCAAGCTAGGCCTCGACATCGAAAACAAAATCGAGAATCAAGTTCTCCAAAAAGCCGATCTCGTTGCCACCATCAAATACCTCATCGGTCTCCAGAATGGCATGGGTGCAGTTGACGACATTGATCACTTGAGTAATCGCCGCGTCCGCCGCGTCGGAGAACTCCTGGGTTCCACTGCCTTCAGAATCGGACTTCTCAGACTCGAGCGCTCCATCAAAGAAAAGATGTCCCTCGTCAAGCCAGATGAGTCCATCTCTCCAGTTCAGCTTATTAACGCTCGCCCAGTTATCGCCACCATCAGTGAGTTCTTCCGTCGCAACAGACTCTCCACCATTCTCGATCAGACTAATCCTCTCGCCGAGATCGATAACCTTCGCCGTCTCTCCGTCATGGGTAGTGGGGGAGTAACTCGCGAGCGCGCTAGCTTCAGTATGCGTGACATCAATGCCAGTCAGTACGGTCGTATCTGCCCAGTCAGGTCACCTGAGGGTCCCAACATTGGTCTTGTTACTTACCTCTCACTCTATACAAGAGTCAATCGTTTCGGATTCCTCGAGACTCCGTACCGCGCAGTCAAAGAGGTCACCAAGGGTGGCAAAAAAGTCATGCAGGTTACGAACGAAGTTTCTTATTTCTCACCCCAAGAAGAGCCACAATACCACGTCACTCATGCCGGGATCAACATTGACAAAAACAACATCATTCAAGACACTTGGGTTCCTGTTAGATATGATGGCGACTTCCTCGAAGTTCCCGTCAGCAAAGTCCAGTATATCGACGTTGTTGCCCGTCAGGTTGTTGGCACCTCAGCCTCACTCATTCCTTTCATTGCCCACGACGAAGCCAACCGCGCACTCATGGGTACTCACATGCAATGTCAGGCAGTTCCATTAATCAAGCCACAGTCGCCAGTAGTTGGTACCGGCATGGAAGGCGCAGTCGCCTCAGCCATGAACTGGGTGATTCGCTCTGGAGTAACAGGTAAGGTCTCCTACGTTGATGCCAACACCATCGTGATTGATCTCACCAAACCTGAGTTCACCTCTGCCAAAAAAGATCTTAAGAACAAAGATCTCGAATACCTTACCCTCAAAAAGAATCAAGCCACCTACAACATCATGAAGTTCTACCGCACAGCCAACTCAACTTGCTACAACCAAAAGCCAGTTGTCGTTGTTGGTGACAAAGTCAAGCCAGGAGATCTCCTAATCGACGGTCCAGCTGCCGACAATGGCGAGCTCGCACTCGGTAGTAATCTCGTTATCGCCTACGCTTCCTTCATGGGTCTTGGATACGAAGACGCTATCATCGTCTCTGATCGCCTGGTCAAAGAAGATGTCCTCACAAGTATCC
>CAXCDZ010000031.1:0-9531 GCA_963981525.1 uncultured bacterium
TTAAGCACTGGGAGAATGTGCAGTTATGAGATGAGTTTGGCAAGTGTGTTTTTGAGTAAGATGAGATCTGGTTTGTTAAGTTTGCCGATTTGTTTCTGAAGTCTCTTGATACTGACTGTTTGTACATACCAACAAAGAGCGGTTGATTTTGCATTGAGCATATTAAGTTTGCTAGGCTGAATGGGTAATTCGTATTGCGAATGGTGATCTTGAGTGTGAGTGGAAAGAGGAACGAAGGAAATGAAGCGCGAGTCAACTTGATCAGAGATGACGATGCAAGGTCGAAACCTTTTGAGCTCTTGGTCGTATGATGGATGAAGTCTAATAAGATAGATTTCGCCCTGTTTATACATTTTGTTCGCGTTCACGAATGTATGCCTCCATCTCGTCCAGATTATATTGCTCCTCAGTAACCCATGCTTCTAAGGTGGGATCGGCAATTCGATGTTTGTGCAGGAGAAGATCAGTGACGGCTTGAGTGAGGAGGGTGGAACGATCTACGTTGGGAAATGCTTTGTCGAGTAGGTCTACTAACTTGCTGGGCATTTTGAGCTGGACACGACGATCCTTGGACTTACTAAGGGAGAGACTAGTAGATAAGTCCTGGAGATATTGATAGTTGGTGAGAGTAGTTGTACTCATGTGTACAACTATACACACGTATTGAGATGTTGTCAAATGTGTGTGGCTGGATGAGAATAGAGAAGTAGCTAAGATCAAACACTGGGAGAATGTACAGTTATAGAGATGATAGAATAAGAAATATGAAAAAACGAGTACTGCAAGGAATGCGACCAACAGGAAGATTACATCTGGGGAACTATCTCGGGACTGCTAAGGGGATGCTTGCGCTACAGGATGATCCGCAATATGACACCTATTACATGGTGGCGGATGTGCATGCGATCACGACTCCATATAGTGTGAAGGAGCTTGGGGATAAGAGGAGAGAGGTCTTGATGGATTACCTGGCAATAGGTCTGGATCCTGATAAGTCGGCACTTTTCTTTCAGTCGATGGTGCCTGAGCACGCTGAGCTCGCGTTCTATTTGTCCTCTGTACAGAATGTTGCGCGGATGAATCATTTGCCAACATACAAAGATAAAGTAAGACAGTATCCAGAGAATGTGACGATGGCACTCCTTAACTATCCGATTCTGATGGCTGCTGATATTTTGCTTTACAAAGCAGCAATGGTGCCGGTGGGACTAGATCAAGAACCACATATGGAAGTGGCCAGAGAGATTGCGCGGAAGATGAATGATCAATACGAGATGGATTTTCCGGAACCACAAAGCTTGAAGGCAAAAGGACGATATGTGCCATCACTGACTGGTGAAGGGAAGATGAGTAAGAGTGTGGAAGGGTCATATATTAACCTGACGGATGAGCTAGATGAGATTAAGAAGAAACTGGCGGGAGCGCCAACTGATAGTGGGAAAGGGAGTGATGTTCCGACAGAAGGAGGAGTAGCAAATCTCCTGAAGTTTGTGGAGTTATTCCAGGGTGTTGAAAAGCGTGGAGAATATGAAAAGCAGTATGTGAATGAGGGAATAAGATATGGAGATCTCAAACAAGAACTCGCGGAAGCAATAGATAGTGAGCTTGCGTCGATCAGAGAGAAGAGAAAAGAGTTGGAAGGTAAACCTGAGTATGTCGACAAGATAATTGCGGAAGGAGCGGAGAAAGCAAGAATGGTTGCGCGTGAGACGATGAGAGAAGTAAAAGAGAAAATGGGTCTTGGTTAGAGACCGGTTAATAGGTCTTGACAGATGACCAGTTAATGGTAATATTGGGGTATGAATAGCGTATCAATCTCACAACTTAAGATGAATCCTTCGGCTATATTTGCGGCTGCACAGGATTATCCGGTGGCGGTAGATAGTCGTAACAAGACGACTGGCTATGTGGTTGGGAGTAAGTTGTTTGAGAGAATGGTGGAGTTTATGGAAGATATGGAAGATATTGCGATTGTGAAGAAATCTGAATATCCAAAAGGTAAAAAGGTAGAAGATTTGCGAGCTGAGTTAGGGCTATGAGTGTAGTTGTTTCTCCAAGAGCAGAAAAACAGATTAGAAAATTAGCAAAATTTGATCAAATGGCGATCTTAGATAAGATTGAGCTGTTACCGGAAACTAGTAATGTAAAAAAATTGGGAGGATATGATAATTTGTACAGGGTCAGGGTGGGTAATTACCGAATAGTGTACCGAGAGTTCGGGGATGAGTGTTATGTCGAGCTTGTAGGTCACAGAAAAGATGTTTACAAAAAACTATTGAGATTGAGGATATGAAACCAGTAATTACATTTGATGAGTATTCTAAGATTGAGGTAATGGTGGGGGAGATTGTGGAGGCTGTTATACCTGAGGGAAGTGAAAAGCTTTTACAGTTTAGGGTGAGTTTTGGAGATGAGCAAAAGACGATATTTTCTGGGATCAAGGACTGGTATACAGCTGAGGAGTTAGTGGGGGTTAAGACTCTTTGGGTGATGAATATTCCTCCACGCAAGAATCCTTTTGGGGAGTCGGAGGGAATGTTGTTTGCGACGGATGATGCGAGCGGAAAACCATATATAGTGAAGATTGGTGGTGAGGTGGAGAATGGAAGCGAGTTTCATTAAGTTAATTTGATTGATATAATGATTTAAATCATTATATCACTGGGAGTTGGTGGGAATTTAGCAGGAAGGTGGATCGTCTGGTAGAATAGCTTCTATGGTAAAAAAGCAAAAGAAAAAAGAGAAGATCGTCACCCAGATCCCAAAAGTTCCTAATCTCAAGGGGAAGAATCTCAAGGTCTACAAGTTTCGGTTTGACCTGAGGAAGATTATTGTATGGTCGCTAATCCTGTTTGTATTCTTGCCCTGGGTAGGGACTCTCTTGAACGGACAGATTGAGGATAGAAGTCTGACTGTGACTGAGATGATGTGGGAGATTGAGGCAGGTTATGTGGAATCTGTGGAGGTAATGGGAGATAACCTGATTCTTAGTTACGGAGAGAATGAGGTTAAGTTCTCAACTAAAGAAACTGGACTGAGTTTTTCTGAGCTACTTACGCAGTATGAGATAGATCCAGCGAGTGTTAACTACGAAGTCTACAACTCGAGTTTTTGGGACAAAATTGGGGGGATCGCAAACATCGTGATGATGGTGGCAATGATTATCGTGGTTGTGATGATAGTGCGTCAAGCGAGAGGAATGCAGGGTGGAGGTGGAGGGATGTTTGGGATGGGTAAGAGTAGGGCGAAGCTGTTTGCGAAGGGCAAGCAAGATACGAAGTTCTCTGATGTTGCGGGAGTGGACGAAGCAAAGCAAGAGCTAGAAGAAGTGGTGGATTTCTTAAAGAACCCCAAGAAATATGAAAAAGTAGGGGCCAGGACTCCCAAGGGAGTGCTACTGGTCGGGGCGGCTGGAGTAGGAAAATGCGTGGTGGGAGATACATATATCTTGACAAAAAAGGGCTTGATCGAGATACGAGAGATACCAAAGTACTACGAAGTTAGTGAAAAGAATAAAGCTTATGGAGTAAAGTTGGCAAGTTTGGATATTGATAAAATAAAAATGGGCAGAGGCACAGCTACTCATTGGTATAACCTAGGTAAACAAAAAACAAAAAAGATATTATTGCAACAAGGTTATGAGATAGAGGGAACGCATGAGCACCCAGTGGTGGTGATGGAGAATGGGCAGATCGAGTATCGGCAACTAAAGGATGTTCGAAAAGGTGATGCGGTGGCGGTTGCTTTTGGACAAAAAATGTTTGGAACTCGAGATGATGTAGATGTAGAGACTGCCTATCTGATGGGCCTCTTGACAGGAGATGGGAATATGTCGATTTCCAATAGAGTGGGGTTGACGAGTGCTGACTCGGAAGCAGTGGAGTTTTGGCAGAAATATATCAAAACTCGTTATCCTGGAGTAAAAGTACACAAGCATGAAAAGTATGATTATATTGTGAACTCTTGGAGTGTGAAGAGAGATTTGTATCATGCGGGAATGTCATATTTGTTGTCTTACGACAAAGAAGTTCCAAAGTCTGTTTTGCAAGGCAGACGAGAGATTCAGGTAGAGTTTTTGAAAGGATTATTTGATGCAGATGCACACATGCAGAAAAATCGCTCGACTGTGGAGTATACAACTGTGAGTAAGCGGATGATAAGACAGGTGCAGTTGATGCTTCTTAATATGGGGGTGGTGACGAGTCTTAACGTAAAAGCAGAGGACGATACACATCCTCGTCCAGTCTATCGATTAACGATTACGGGAGATGCTTTGCCTGTTTTTTCTGATGATATTGGGTTTGGATTGAGCAGAAAACAAGGAGAGCTGGAGAAGAGGGTTGGGTTAATGGCCAAGCAAGGTAGTAATACCAATGTTGATTTGTTTTATGAGATGGGTAAAGAGATGTATGGAGAATGGAAGATACTGTCTCAGCAGGGATTGAGTAACGAACATTGGTCAAAAACAATATACAAAATCAAAGAGCGTAATAGGGTTTCGAGAGCGACATTGGAAGATTTTGTTAGTTATTGTTATCTAGTAGATTATCATTCTGATGTTGTGAGTAGATATAAGAAATTGCTTAACGCAAAGTTGTTTTTCTCTTTGGTAAAGAATATTACTAGTGGCAGTGAAACTGTTTTTGATTTTACTGTTAAGGGCACGCATTCTTTTGTGGGTAATGGATTGGTAAATCACAATACTCTGATGGCGAGGGCGGTGGCGGGTGAGGCGAATGTGTCGTTTTTCTCTATGGCAGGAAGTGAGTTTATGGAGATGCTGGTTGGAGTGGGGGCAAGCAGAGTACGAGATTTGTTTGATACTGCAAAAAAATCAGCACCTGCGATCATATTCATTGACGAAATTGACGCGATTGGGCGAGCAAGAGGAGGTGGGGGAGGAATGGGTGGAGGACATGATGAGCGTGACCAGACTCTTAACCAGATTCTGGTGGAGATGGATGGATTCGCCGTCAAAGATAACGTGATTGTGATGGCAGCAACTAATAGACCCGATGTGTTGGATGAGGCACTTGTGCGACCTGGGAGATTTGACCGACGAGTGACACTGGACATGCCTGATATCGAGGGGCGCAAGGCGATCCTGGCGATCCATTCAAAAGGGAAGCCGTTTGTGAAAGACCTAGACTGGACATCGGTAGCGAGGCGTACTGTGGGGTTCTCGGGAGCAGACCTAGAGAATATGTTGAATGAGGCGGCAATCGGGATTGCTCGCGAAGCTAGGACTGAGATAACATTCGCGGATATTGAGGAAGCAGCAACCAAAGTGAAGATGGGACCAGAGAAAAAGAGAATGCAGATAAAAGAAGAGCGTGAGATGACGGCATACCATGAAGCAGGGCACGCAGTCGTGACTCATTACCTCTCTACAACTGATCCGGTGCATAGAATCAGTATCGTGGCGCGAGGACAGGCGCTCGGGTTCACAATGATCCCACCTGCAACTGATAAGTACCAGAAAACACGCACTGAGCTACTTGAGGAGATCTGCACACTCTTGGGTGGAAGAGGGGCGGAGATGCTCGTTTACAATGAGCTGACAGCTGGTGCATCATCTGATATTGATCGAGTAACGCGAATAGCTCGTGCAATGGTGATTGATTATGGAATGAGTCCACTGGGGCCGATTGATTTTGGGAGTCGAGGAGGTGTGGGGAGCTGGGGGAGTAGATATTCTTCGGCAGTTGAGGTCTCGGAAGCGAAGAGAGCGGAGATTGATCTGGAGGTACACAAGATTGTGGCGGCTTGTGAGAAGACAACTGATGAGATTCTGAAGGCCAAGAGAAAGTTGATGGATGTGGTGGCAACAGAGCTAATGGAGAAGGAGTCGTTGGAGCGTGATGATTTTGAGAAGTTGATGGATATGAGCGAAAAGGAAGTTAGGAAAGCCAAAAAATACAAAGTGAAGTATGTGTAAATTATGAAATACGATAGAAAAAAGATTAGATCTGTAGTGCCGAGAGTGATGAGGAGTCGGAGATTTCGTGTTTTGGCACTTATTTTGCTGACGATTGTGCTGGGGCTGGGACTAGTGATTGCGCCGATTGAGAGGAGTAATCCAGAGGCAGTGATTAAGTCAGAGTGGGACGGAGTGTACTTTGCGATTACGACGGTGACTGGAGTAGGGTATGGGGATCTGGTGCCGATGACGGATATGGGGCGAGTAGTGACGCTGATTCTGGAGACTGTGGGGGTAGTGTTGTTTGGCTCTATTGTGGCGATGGTGGCGGTGGAGCTCCTTAGATACCAAGAAGATTACTACGCAAGAAGGATGTTTGATCGGTTGAGTGAGGTGGAGGGGAAGGTGGATGAGGTGAGGAAGCATGTGGATTATCTAGTTAAGAAGTAGGTAGTTTGATTTCGCGTAATATTTCCTTTCATCTGGCACACTACATATTTTGAACGCAAAAGCGGTCTATCTACGATTGTTATCGTAGCGACCTATCGCTCGGTGCCGTCGCACCTGCGCAGTTTTTGCAACTCAAAAAACGTAGATGTGCCAGATGCGTAATATTTCTAACTCAATTACTTTTTTGCAAATCAAAATGTTGTCTTTTGTAAGGTAGAATGTGAGTATGAATAAATTATTATTAGTAGATGGATCTGCGCTTTTACACCGAGCATATCATGCGTATCCTCCACTGAGATCCAAGCGAGGGGTAATAGTGGGTGCTGTGTACGGAGTGGCGTCGATGCTCGTGACTGCGCTCGTTGAGCAGGAGCCAGAGCAGGTAGTGGTGGCGTGGGATCTACCTAAACCAACGTTCCGACATGAAATGTATATCGGTTATAAGGCACAGAGGAAGAAAGCTGATACAGAGATGGTGGAGCAGATCCCTCTAGTGAAAGAGATGGTCGAGGCGATGGGGCTAGTGCAGATGGAGCAGGAAGGGTATGAGGCGGATGACATCATTGGTACGCTCTCGGTAATGTCGGAGGATGAGGTGATAGTCCTGACAGGTGACCAGGATCTAATGCAGCTAGTTAAGAGCAATGTGAAGATCTTGTTGCCTCCGAGAGGGAAGATCCCAGCCAAGTTGTTTGGATCAGAAGAGGTGCTAGAGAAATACGGGGTAACGCCTGAGCAGTTTGTGGATTACAAAGCTCTGATGGGAGATCCGAGTGATAATATTCCGGGAGTGAGAGGAATAGGACCAAAAACTGCTGTTAAACTCATCCAAGATTATGAAACATTGGATGATGTTTATCAGGCAGTAAATCCTAATAATCAAGTACTAAATCCTAAACAAATCAAAAATCCAAAATTAGTAGAAAAATTATTAAACGGAGAGGAGAGTGCGAAGCTCTCGTATGATCTCTCTCTGATCGAGTGTGGGATGCCGTTGGAAGTGGAGTGGGAGAGTCTGGAGTATGAGGGGCTGGAGAAGGAGGGGCTCAAAGAAAAACTGGATGAGTATAATTTTCGGAGTCTAATTAGGAGGATTTGGAGGGACGAGGGGAAGAAGAAGGTTGAGGATGAGCGGCAGATGGGGATGTTTTAGGAGAATTATTTTGACTCAAAATATGCGGTAATAGCAGCACCAATATTTATTGAAAAATCTTGACCATATGCTGAATTATTGAGAGATTCTAGTGAAAATGTAGTATGTCCATCTCTTTTTGTGGACTTTGTTGCTTCTTTGTGTGCACTTTTTAGAAGTTTTTTTTCACTTTTATCAAAATAAGTTGTGAGGGGGTCTATTTCTTTTCCATATCTTCTTCTAGATTGAGAGGCGGATGCTTTTGTTTGTAGTTTTTCAAGGGTATCTATGGGATCTTTCTTCCCCCTCATACACTGAGCAACCATGGTGTAGGATATTCTTTCGATGAATTCTAGTCTTTGTTCTGCCTCTTCGATATTTGTCTCGTGTGCTTCTACGAAATCACATTCAGGTTCTTTAGATCGTCTCATGATTATTTACTATACATTCTATGCTTGTTTGTAGCAATGCCTGATACAATACTTTTACTTATGAAAATAGCACTAGTACATGATTACTTGATTGAGGCGGGTGGGGCGGAGAGAGTGTTGCGAGTACTAAGCGAGATGTATCCTGAGGCACCGATCTATACAGCGTTTGTGAGGAGAGAATCGCGAGCGGGGAAGATGTTCTCTGACCGCAGAGTAATCGAGTCAAGATGGGGAAAGCTGCTCAAGATCGGGAAGATGTATAGCTATCTTCGATTTCTCCAACCTGCGGTATGGAAGAGCCTGAATCTCACCGAGTATGATCTCGTGATTACGTCTTGCTCTGGTTATATTGCACGAGGATTTTGGGTTGGCAAGAAAACTAGGGTCGTGGCTTATTGCCATACTCCGCCCAAGTGGCTATATGGATATGAGACGCCAACAAGAGCTCGTGGGAAGTGGTGGGGCAAGATCTATCTTTGGGTATGGGGGCCATTTGTGCGATATTTTGATTACACTGCTGCACAGCGAGTAGATACGTGGATGGCAAATAGTCAGGAAGTGGCTAGGCGAATCAAGAAGTTTTATGGGAAGAATTCGATTGTTGTTTACCCACCAATCGAATTAAGTAAATCCAGTAATTCAGTATCGCAGTATCGCAGTGAAGAAAAACGGGAAAACTGGAAAACGGGAAAACTGAATAACTCATATTACTTAGTAGTCGGACGGCTAGTGGGGGCAAAGGGAGTGGAGATGGCCGTGGAGGCGTGTAAGAAGATGGGGTGTAAACTAGTAGTGGTTGGAGAAGGAGCCACGCCACAAGCTGCGCATGTAGGCGGGCAGGTGGAATACACGGGCTGGGTGAGTGATGAGAAGCTCGCTGAGTTGTATGCGGGAGCAAGGGGATATCTGGCGCTGGCGGTGGATGAGGACTTTGGGATGACGGTGGTGGAGTCGATACTATCTGGCACGCCAGTAGTGGCGCTGGCAAGTGGGGGATACAAAGAGACGGTGATAGATCCAGCATATCAGCATATCAGCGTGTCAGTGAATCAGAAAAAGCAGAAAGTACAAACAGGAATTTTGGTGAAAGATTTTACGGTTAGTGGAGTAGTAAGAGGGATGAAGGAGCTAGAGAAAAAGAAATGGGATAGAGAGAAGATGCAGAAACTAAGCAAGAAGTATGGGAGAGCTAGGTTTGAGAAAGAAGTGAGTAAACTTTGCAGCCCAGGCAATACGCAAAAAATGCCTCTAGACTAGTAGCAATCACAAAGAAGACGAGAACTAGCTTCCATAATATAGGCATTGTGAGGAGGAAAAAGGTAAGGAGGATAAGGTTCATGATGAGGCCGATTCGGGCGGCGAAGAGCTTGGGTGCACGGTCGATTGGCTTGGGGTGGATGTGGAGGAGGTTGAGGATGAATTTGCTCAATTTGGCGAGTGGGGAGAAGCGAGCAAACTTGAGCGCGCGGAGGGTAAAGTCAGCCAGAAGAAAAACCCAGAAGAGAACGGAGACAAAAAATCCAGTGATCAGGAGAGTGAGTGAGAAGAAGGCAATAAGGCGGGCGACGTGCTCGTCTACAGTGTGATGGTCGATGGGG